>NZ_JBGFCD010000008.1:0-208813 GCF_041205405.1 Falsihalocynthiibacter sp. S25ZX9 | reverse complement strand
ACATTCGGGCCGGAAACAGCAAATCGCTCAGTTTAGTTGAGACCTCGGTGAGGGCCGAATTGGCGCGGCTCTCACGCAAACCACCTCAAGATTAAAAAATATGCCGGTAACACGTCAAAACTTCCCTGGCAGTAACCCGAACAATAAGCCGTAATCGCTCGAGCCCGGCAACTTGTAGAACTATGTCTAACGTTAGCTTCGTCCCGTAGTGCGGAGTGGAAACAAACGCAGCGAACGGTGGGTCTGAGCCCAATAAACATGATGCTGAATTCTGCAGGAATGTCGGCTTCGTTGCCCGTGACCATGAAAGTGACAAGTGAAAACGCTGTTTTGCCAAGGGATTGTGGCCTAAAGTCGCTTTGCGATTTCAGTGACCTTTTAAACTTGGACAAAAACGACGACCGCTTTTTCCGGACAGGTATTGATCCTAGGCTGCTGTCCGTAACGCGGACCAAGTTGTCGCTCAGCCCGAAGATCGTTGATTGCGGCGAGCAAGTGATCTGTCTCAGCTGTAAATGTGTCCCCCAAGGTATTTCATGCCGTTGTCACAAGCAAAAGTCACGACGCGTTTTTCCCGATCCAAGTTCGACTGCGAGGTCTATTGCTGCGCAAACATTCAGGCCAGTCGAACCACCTCCGAAGATACCCTCCTCGCGGGCAAGGCGACGACACATCTCGACTCCCTTGTTTTGATCCACAGTTCGCACATCACTCAAGACGGATCTGTCAAGAAAAGGAGGCTCGGGAAAAACAGCAATGCCTTCGAACCTGTGTCCGCCCGACATTCCCGTAGTTAAAAGTGGTGACTGCGACGGTTCTAGGGAAATGACTTTTGGTTTGGCTCCAAGCTCATGCATTCCGTCAAGCGTTCCCATCATAGCAGCACCTGTTCCGACTGCGGCACATAAAACGTCGAAGTCCCCTTCAAGCGAACGGGTGATTTCCTGCCCCATCGGCATATAGCCCCGTCGAACATCAGGAGAGCCAAATTGATCTGCATAGTAGTGGGATGGTTGCACCGCCAGTGCGAGTGCACGTTGTTTCATACGCTCCGCGAGCTCGTGCGTGATATTGCCATCAACGCTTTTTTCAACCAGAACCCGCGCGCCGAAAGCTTCCATCGCCTACTGTTTTGAATGAGAAAACGCATCCGAAAATAAAGCAATGAACTTCAAGCCCAGCATTCCGCATACGAATGCCAGAGCCGTTCCGGTGCTTCCTCCTGAGAATTCGACAACCGTATCGCTCGGCTTGACGTCACCTCTCGCTAGGGCCGCGGACAGCATCGAAACCGCCATCCTATCTTTTAAGACCCGGTCGCTTTTCCGGCTTTAGCGTTGACCGAATCAAAATCTCTGCGACCAGCAGATTAAACACCCATGCGAAGATCATCAGCCCGTCGCGCAGGGGGCCCATCGCTTCGGAGCCGACAGCAATGATCCAGGTGATGCCCACGACAGTTTGGGTCGACGCACCTTGAGCGATAGCATAAGCCCGCACCATCGACGCGCTATGTTGAAAAATATTGCGGGATCTGATTGCAATCACGGCCCAGATGATGAGTCCGATCATTGACGTGCCCAAGACCATCCGCACCCAATAAAGTGTGGCCCCCTGAAGCGCTTTGGGAAAGTCATAAAAATGCGTCATCCAAACAGCTGTGAGGGCGGAAACACATCCCGCCACCGCAATCACTCGGCCGATTGCGCGATGCGCCGCCGGACGTTGGCGTCGCAGGCTTGGTATGAACTGTAAGGCCCCAAGAACGCAGAAGATAATGCTGCTGAGGATGTGGAGTGTGATAGGGAGTGGAGCAAGCAATGCCCGTGTGTTAGCTGGTGCGATTTGTGGCCCGCCTGCAAGCTCAAGAACCCGTATCAACCCGCCAATGACCGGAATGAACGAATAGACAAAGATTACGCCAAGGGCGACCCATTCGGATTTTCCTAAGCGAAGTTTGGAGGCTTTTAGATTTGAAGTAATCATTGTGGCCGCCGCGCCCAAAAGGCCGTGCTTGCGACGCCAGCACAGGAGCCGAGGTGAACCGGCTGGTGTCCGACATCGACAAGCTGACAATCTTGCAGCCACGCAACGCCCTGTTGTTCTGTGATCGCCCATGTGCGCCACCTGAGTTGGACAAGTGCGCCGAAAAGTGAGGGGCGCGTCATGCAAACGAACACCATCCCGGCTGGTTTTAGAACGCGGATCATCTCTTTGAGCGCGCGTTGTGGATCCGGCAGATGTTCAAGGACATGCGCGGCCATAACCACGTCAAAAGACTGATCATCATATGGCAATGACAGAACATCAGCTTGCTTAAAGTGCGCGCGCAACCCGGCGTGCTGCATCGTGGAGCTGGCCTGCGCCAGCATCTCGGCAGAGGTATCAATTCCATGGTATTCGACCGGACCCGTCAGGATACTATCGAGAGCAATCGACAGGCTTCCATTCCCGATCCCGCAATCGAGGATCCGCGCCTGTGGCCCAACCTGCTTAAGAACTGTTGCGACCCGAGAGGTTAAAAGAGGTGCTTGATACGCGGCTTCCAGTTGAAAGCGACGGGCCGTTCGCTCCCAATTACCCGAGACCGCGTCGTACCGGCTGGCAAGGTCCGCAGGGGAGAGCGGCCGCCTATTAATGAGGACTTCCCAAGAGCCAATGCGACGAGAGGTCATGGGGATTGCCTTTTCCACCGCAGGGGGGAGCGAAGGCCTGAGGCTTTTGTTTTCTGGCTGCGTCATATCTTTTGCCTGCCTAAAGTTGGTCGATGGCAAAATATAGAATGCGGATTACAGATACGTAATTGCGTATCGTTCTTGGTTTGGTATACGTAAATGATGGAGTGGAAACGATCAGCTTTCGACTGGAATCAGGCAAGGGCATTTCTTGTGACCGCTGAGGAAGGGTCGCTATCCGCGGCCGCGCGTGCGCTTGGGCTGACACAACCAACGTTGAGCCGCCAGGTCGCGGGCCTCGAAGAAGCGCTTGGAGTGACACTCTTTGAACGAACATCGCGCGCGCTTTTGCTGACGCAATCAGGCGTAGAGTTGCTTGCGCATTTTCGGACGATGGGCGATGCAGCAAACAGCATATCCGTTGTCGCAACGGGCCAATCCCAAGCGGTGACCGGACATGTGTTGATTTCTGCCACAAACCTGATGGCGACGCATTTTCTGCCGCCCGTCCTTAAAAATCTGCGCAAAACCGCGCCAGACCTTCAGATCGAGATTATCGCATCAAATGAGTTGAGCGATTTGCGGCGGCGTGAAGCTGACATAGCAATCCGTCATAGTCGACCCAAAGACGAGACCCTGTTTGCAAAGCGGCTTCGGGATACGACGGCACATCTTTTCGCTTCAAAACAATACCTTGACGAAGTTGGACGCCCAAAGACGCTCGCGGATCTTGAAGGGCTGAAGTTTGTCGGTTTCGACCAGCCTGAACTGCGGCTTGGCTTGATGGCGTCACGTGGGCTGAACCTAACGACCGCAAATTTCAATTTTTCCACCTCGAGTGCAACACTTGCCCTCGAACTTGTCCGGCAAGGCTTTGGGATTGGCATTCTTCCAATCGAGATCGGCGAGGTTTATCCGGAGCTCGAAAACCCATACTTGGCGTTTGAGCCAATCAGCATTGAGACCTGGTTGGTGGCCCACCGAGAGCTTAAAACAAATCTGCGTATCCGCTTGGTTTTCGATCTTTTAGCAAAAGGCATTGGAACGAAAAATTAGAACGCATCCCTCGTGTTGGGGGCTTGGCAGGACCTGTGCGATATTTTAAACTTGTTATCCTTAGAATGTGCAATCGCATGGAAGTCCGCTGCATACATCAGACTCGGTGTCGGTGGTCAGAGTTTTTGGGTCCAAGGGCGGCGTAAACGAAGAGAGAGTTTGGCTCATCCAATTGGTTGTATTATGCGGGCGGAGGATGTCACCGATACGCTAGACTTGGCGCTACAGGCGTCAGGGTGCGATCAAGTTCACGTCGCTCATAAACCGCGACTGCTCCGCTCCGACGTCTTTCAGGTCACGGGCATCGCGGCGCAAACCCTACATCTCGTCCGTGTTCGCGGCCGGCGCCGCTTCTTGCCAGCTTCCATGAAGTCCTTGGACCATTTGTAGTAAATGCCTTTGAAGCACTCTTCTCCTTATACGGGGCGTGTTTGGAATATTGTTTCAAACACAACAATGAGCCAATCAGTTTTTGGTCTTGCTTTCCATTGGTTCAAGTAAAGTGGCACACTGAGCTGCTTTGATAAATTGCTCGTGCCACCCCTCATTTGGCGATCACTCCGTCCGATTAAAACGAAACGCGCAAATCTGTAATCGTCCGACGAAAGGTAACCCGGCAAATGTCTACGAGATCATCCGCGACGGGGACGTGATCTCATTCAGAAGCATGTCGAGCAACGTGTGAGCCGCTACACGACCGGAATTCCCATGGTAGGGTGCAAAAAAATACGCCCTTTCATCGGCATACTGAGACATCTGACGTTCCCATATCGTATCGTCCGCGAGAATTTTCGGGATATCAAACCGCTTATCAGCATCGATGTTGAGCACCCAATCGCGAATTTTCAGATCCAGAGAGTCTTCGCCCATAAGCTTGCTCTGCGCAGCGTCTTCGATATTCAGTAGGAGAAGCTTTTTCCCAGTGTAGATTGCGCCAAAGGGGGATCCGCCATAATCCGCCAAAACATAATCGGTCACATAGAACATTTGCACGTTGTTGATATAGCGATCAGATAACAATGGTATGCCGTTTTTCCGCAGAATTTCCATGCTCTTGGCATCGGCGTACATTCCAGGATGCAGTTTCACTAAAAGATTATAGTCATCCTTTAGTTTTGCGACGGCGTCGGAATAGGTAGCCACAGAAGACAGCGTCGACCATGTTGGAAGCCACGTCACGACCGGTTTTTTCGGGTCGCATCCTAGATCTTGCAAAATCTTGTCACGGTTCAGCGAATTGTCGAAGTAGGAATCAAATCGCGGATAACCGATCTGTTTTGTTTGAATTTTCGGATATTTCGCTAACATTTCAGCGTGATACGGCCCCCAACACAAGACGGTATGATACATCTTGTTCCACTCTCGGAAATTCCAGCCGGCCTTGCCGAGCGCATACATCAGGCGCACATGGGTGTGTGCAAGATCGACCAGCTTTGGTCTATTCTGGTCCTTAAAAATAAACGGATGATGGCTGACCATGACGGCAAACTTCATTCCGGTCTCATAGGCACGCTTTGGCGAGATGGCTTGGTAGCCATGCTTGCGCGCGAAAGCAATGATGGGGTCTTTTTCCTCTGCCACGTCCCACGACCCAAGAACGCAAGTCGACTCTCGGGGCATATTCAGCAAGATGCCTTTGTAATGATTGAGCATTTCAAGATCGCGGACGGCGAGAGCGACCCGTGGCACGAAGTGCGTAATTGCGCGCTGCCCTTTTACAGGGGCCACTACAGTTTGATCAATTTTTTGCCGAAACAGAGTGTTTCTGAGACGGGCTAGATCACGTTTCGCCCGACCTCCTATTCTATAAATTAATGACTTAGGTGGCACTTTTAACCTCGCCGGATTTGACATGTTCAATCGCTATGTTTTTAAGCACCGGGTGAATAACATAGAAGGTCTGCCCCTCAGTGTCATCTTGCTCAACAGTTTTCAGGTTCCCATCGGATGCCGCGTAGTTTTTGAGAACCTTCACCAGTAAATCTGCCCTGATCGCGCTGTCGTAAATATAGTCAATATCGATTTCGCGGGTGGGCGGAGCGTAATGTTCCTTCGCGACAATGTCGCCGGTGTCAATGTCGGGGCTTAAGTAGATTGCCGACACGCCGCACCGATTTTCGGCGAGAAGGCTATAGTAACACGTTGTGCTCCCGCGATACTCTGGCAAATACCCCGAATGCAGGTGCAGGAACTTCCAGTTCTTACACAAGTCGCCGGGCACCAATTCGCCTCCAAATCCTGAATAAATAACAAGTTTTGGTTGAAGTTCTGTTAGGCGGTCCCTGATGCTTTGGTCCGAAATACTTTGCGCGCTAAGGTCTTGTACTGTTGTGCCGAACTTTTCGCATACTTCTCTAAGTGGCACGCCGAGCGCGGGGGTGAAAACACCCTTGATTTCAGGAGAGCGCGCGAGTTGTTCGGCCTGTCCAAGCCTAGCTTTGGAACCCATTCCAAAAAGGAGGGTGGCTTGGGGTTTTAAACCCGAGTTGACCATCGCCTGTGCATACGCACTTGATCTGGCAGTGTCTGCTGCCAGAAACACAACTCCTTGCAATGTCATGAGACCCTCACCGATAGTACCAAAAAATGTCATCACTCGCGCCAATTTTCTCGCGCAGTATCAGAATATTATAGGTGTAGCTGTTTGGATTGGCAATGTATCCAATTATGGTATCTTGGCGGTTGAAAACCTATCATGTGCGACGGGCTCAACCTGAGGTACACATTTTTAAGTCCACTGGCGCAATTCCACCTATGGGGAAACGTCCGCGGTAAACACTGTACGTGCTCTACCTGCCTGAGTGTCACATAAGTCGCGACGCAGAGATGGTTCGGAATGTTAGAGCAAGGTCGGCTTTCTAAGGGAAAGCCATGCCGAAACCCCAAGCTTGGAGGATTAAATTACCCCGCCAACTTAGCCGTAATACCTTCTTCGTTTTGAATAAGGCCAGCCAAGCGGCGCTGTAGATCAGTCGAAAGTTGGCTTCGAACCGAGCAAAGGGTGTCGATGACCTTCAATAACGCGTTTAGCTTTGGCAATTTTCCGTCAGCTTGGAACGAGATCACTAGAACTTCGGCAAAGCGCACGTAAAGGTCAAGATCTTCGCGTTTGGTGCGATCGATGGCGCGAAAATTTTCGTCATACGCGCGGTGTAAATACTTTGTCGTTTCGAACTTGTGAACAAGCCGGTCGAGCCAAAAACCAGCTTTGCCGGATTGATCGGACTTTTGCAGCTCTGCCATGAGTTGCTCAAGAAGGTCTGCGGTCACAACCGCGCCATTCTCTGGAAGCTGCGACGTGCTTGTTACGGGGAATCCGGATGGCTGGGCTGCTGGTGGCGGCAATTCCGCCAAAACCGCGTCACGGGACGCGCGCCACGCTTGCACCATCGGTGCGCCGACCGCAGGTGTATAAAAGTAAGTATTGCGGTCGGTAAGGCGGTTGCCTTCGGCGTAAGGGTAGCCCAAATGACTCATAGTTTAACACCATTTGCCGCGAGGATTTGCCGTGCCACAGCGTCGACATCAAGGCCCGGTTTGGAATTGTCGATGATCAGATCGGCGGTCTCGGGCCGTGGAAACGGAATATCAACGCCAACCACATGGGTGCGTTCCCCGCGCAACGCCTTTGCATAGATATCCTTAATATCCCGCCGCACCAACTCGTCCATCGGAACGTCTAAAAAGACCTCGAAATACTTCGAAAACTCCCGACGATTGTCTTCGCGCAAATCGGGGAAAATCGACAGGATCGAACACACCACATTGATGTTCTGCCGATCCAGCCAACGGCAAAGCCGAAAAATTCGCTCTGCGTTGCGCCGCCGTCCAGAAAGCTCATGTGAATCCGGCTGAATATTCTCGCGCATGATGTCGCGGATTTCGTCGCCGTCGACAAGCACGGTATTGGGGGCCGCATGTGCCCACAGTTCGTGCACACGCCGCGCCACCGTTGTTTTGCCCGCGCCAGACAGGCCAATCACCCAGATTACCATTGACTACTCCTTGAAAGTCTACGGGCCAAAAGCCGCATATTTAGGTTAGGTTTATGCCTCAAGAGTGAGTTGACCTTCGTCAACGATCTCGTGGGCCACGCGCAAATCAGACGTGCTGTCGACCTCGCACCAACCACCAGAAATCGCCGCGCCATGGATTGTATGACCCGCATTAATCAGACGCATCAGAAGCGACGTCATATCCATTTTGGGACGCTCTTCCTCCGTTGTCACCGACAAAATAGCGTCGATTGTCTGACTTGAAAACCGCAGCAGTCCCATATACTGCCCTTCGATCTCAGCGAGAGAGTTTGTTTTGCCGCCGATCTCGGTGAGGATGTTGTCGTTTGAGATCCGGAATGTTTCGGCATCCGAAAGCGGGTCCTCAAAGCGGCGGTTCCACTGCGTGAGCCAGTCTTTGTCATAGGCCAAGGCGGTATCGCCCGGTGCCGCCATAAGTTTTTTCACGATGGAGGGCGCATAAACGATGTCCGAATAGCTAATGATCACGGGCCCGTCAATTTCTGCGGCCGCGCAGATCAGGCTGCTCACCATGTTGGTGTTTGCCCAATCATCGTTCGGGATGGTTCGATCGGCGTAGGGCGCAAACTGCTCGCCGCGATATCCCGTGACGATGACGATGTCGTCGATACCGGCGCTGCGCAACGCGTCGATTTGCCATGCAACCAAGGGCTTAGACGCAAGTTCCACCAACCCTTTGGGTCGGTCATTGGTCATTTCGCGCATCCGACTGCCACGTCCTGCTGCTAGAATAATTGCTTTCTTTGTCATGTTGTCACCACGCTCATAGTTTAGATTTCGTTCGGCTGGATCGTTCCAGTCAACGCTCTTTTGATCAGGTCCAGAAAGCACCGTCCGTAAATAGCTTCCTTATGACGGTAAAATCAAATGCAGGCGATCCGCCGTCCCGCTCGGGGTGCCATTGGATCGCGAGCACTGGTTTTGAGCGGTGCGCAAACCCTTCGACGCAATCGCCAGCCGTCGCAAAAACCTCAAACTCGGGTGCCACGCCGCCGGACAGCAACGCCCCCTGATTGTGGTAGCTGTTCACGGTCAATTCGCCGCCACCGGCAATCTCGCGAAAGGGGGCGGTGCTAATTTCAATGTCATGACGCACAGCGGTGTGCGACTGACCTGTCGCATCAGAAACCGAGGTTTCGATTTCGCCACCCGTCAATTTATGGATGACCTGTAGTCCGCGACAAACCCCAAGCAGAGGCAAATTCGTTTTGAGCGCATGCTCGTATAAGTGTGTTTCGGTCGCGTCGCGCTCAGGGGCGTCGCCCCAGTCATTTCCGTTCGACAAGATTATGCCGTGTGGCCGAACCGCGGCGAGCCATGCGCTGACATCCGGTAGATTGTTAGGGACGGGCACCAGCACGGCCTCGGGAAAGTGCTCGCCGAAGGCCCGAATCCAGTCGTGACCAAGCGCATCGCGCCGATCAGGATAGGACGGATTTTCCAAAACCCGCTGTGTTATTGCAATTATCATCTGATACGATTGGTGGTGGTTTTAAGGGTACCTTGGGCACAATTCAGTTCCACCATACTACTGGCCAAAACCTGTTCAAATAACTGCTCGCCGGCGCCGATTGTCGCTGGAATTCGAAACTCTGCGCACCGGATTGCCATATGGGAATTTGCGCCGCCGAACTTGGTGATAAGGCCAAGGATATTACGGGTGAATATCCAGTCAAAACCGGGGTCGGCGCTCTCTATGACGACGATTTTACCATCGATTTTGTCGTCCACTTCGTTCCCAGTCAAATGAACGATCTCACCCTCCACTGACTTCGATGTTATGAAGTTTGGGCGGCTGATCAACAGGGGAACGATGTGAAAATCACTGACCTCTTTGATGAGATAGGGCAGGTGGAGCCCCATGGTGACTTGATAATCCTTCATGTTGGTTTCGGCCGTGCTGCGCAGATACTCTTCGGTAGAGCGGCCCTTGTTCATCGAATTGACGTCGAGGATTGTTTGGATCGGGATGAAGGAAAGCTCGTCCCTGCTCAGGCCATTCCGCTGCCCCCATGCCGCGATACCTTCGAGCGCGTCAGAAAGGTTTCGCGTGAACACAAACTTGGAATATTCACGGGCTTCTGTTGCCTTGCCAATATAGTCAAACAACGTATCGACATTCGTGCCGTACCCAAAATCATCCAGCAACGACTGGATTTTCGCTTTCTTGTCATCAGAAAGCACAAACCCGACTTCCAGCCCCTCTGGATCACTGGTTTCGACCACAGGCGCGTTGCGCATCCGCTCGATCAATTCAGGACGGCTATCATAGCGCATCGACTGAATGTCGTAGGCGCCGGGCCGCAAATGGCCATAGCGATTGAGGAAAATACCAAGATCAAGTTTGCCGTCCGAGAGCTTGCGCATATCGCTAACAAGGTCGCCGGCAACGGTATTGACCGTCCCCATGAAGGCATCCATATCCGCTTGCGTAAGCACATCCAAACTGACCAGCGATTTCAGGAACGACTGGGCAATAAATCCGTGCCGTGCCAGAATAGAGAACGGCACTGTGCCCAGATCAACGCAGTCTTCTAGGAGCGCGGCAACCGACGAAAGATCGATTTGACCGTGGTAACCCGCGCGTTCATCGCATTTGCGCGACAGCGTTTCAATTTTTCCAAGTTCACTTTCAATCGATGCGATTTGCGACGTTATCAAGGAATGGGTCAGGCGTTGCAGGCATTCCTTGAAAATATCGCGTTCCCCATCATCGAGAAGACCAGCGCACTGCTCCTCAAATCGCTTATCAAAATCAAAAGAAAGCGTGGTGATCGCAACGTCGAACTCGACCTTATCGTGCAACTGCGGATTGTCGGACAGGCGTTGTACCCAACCATCAACGAGCTTGTGACCGATCGCGGGAGGGAGGTCTGCGGGCAGGTAGGAATGGAAGCTCAGACGCGCATCAATATACGGCTGTCCACCGAACATATACATCAATGGGGAGCCTTGCGGTTCGGCATAGCCCATTTGTTTGCGCGCCAAACGCCATGTTCTATCCGTAATCAGGCGCTGGTAAAGTGACACCGCGAGGGGCCGTGGTCGTGAGCCGATCATTTCGACGGGGTTCCAGTCGGGCATCTGCCCGAAGAGAGACCGACTGCCGTAGACACCGCTCAGCGGCTGAAACCTCGTTGCCGCAAACGCTGACATGCTTTTGATGGCATCGCGGATGCGCAGCGCCATGCCACGGTTCCAGTTTGCTTGGGTTGTGATCTTGCGCACTTGGAACAGAAAGACGCGGTTGTCTTTGTCGACTGCGAATTCGATATCGAGCGCATCAATCTCTGTGACCGCTTCGATTTCAGCCACCGCATCCAGAACGGCCCTAAAACGTGGAGAATTCAGTGTGTGTTGCGAATTGCGATGTACGAAGAGCGTGCGACCGTTCTGTTCGCCCGACGTAACACTGTCTGTTCGTCCTGAAACGTCATCATAGTTAATGACGTAATAGGGGGCACCAGTATTGAGGTCTTGGGTAAAGACCACGCCGCTCATCGAAACATTGTTGACGTAGACTTGAATGAGAACTTGGTGATTGCGCTCACAGAGTTCCAAGCCTCCCGGATAGCTCTCGATAATAGTATCAATCGCCTGAGAGAGGCTCTCTGTGTCGCCGCCGTTAATATCTAGGAGGGACTCAAACTCGCCAGCCATTGTCGATTCATTGCTATCTTCACCCTGCGCAGAAGAGCGAACCGCAACTTTTTTGTGCTTGAAACGACGTGTCAGAGTGTCAATCACACTCTCGTTATTATTGACCCACTCCTCAACCGAAATAAAGCTAAAGTCTGGGATGATCGACTGCTCAAGAGATGGTCCAAGTCCCTGCAGCGTTTCGGCTTTTGTACCGAACCCAAAACGTCCGACCTCAGTAATTCTTGTCATTCTTGGCGGCTCCTCAACTTACGCATGTCACTTTGTTAGGTACGTGTTTACTTCACTTATTCTGATTCAAGTTCGCGACGGCACCGTTAAAGAATCTGTTTTTATAGCTAAAGAAGTAGATTGTCGGTTTCAAGGTGATACGTGCGAGCGACGTTTATCCCAGCCAGACACGCTCAAATATAGTCCTGTACGGGCCCAATGAAAAATAAACGGGGTGCTTGGTCTGAGGGTTTTATGATTTCGGTGAGGAATACTGTGAGAAGCAATGCCAGAACACATGGGAATATCCGCGCACATTAGAGATCTGGGCATAACCAAAGCTCCAGCTTAATTCGGGTTTTATGCTGTGGATCGCCCGATTAAACTGGGGCGGTTCAGTAACGGGATTTGGTCTCATTCAAGCGTCAAGATTGCTCTGGAACATTCAAATAACCTCGGTATTGAGCGGCACGTTTTCGCTGGTACCCCGAAAAATTTGCTCGTCTCCATCCTTATGGCAAGGAAATATTTTCGTATTAATCTGAGATCGTTAATCTAAATTTACGTCTGTTTGTAAAACTGCGCCCCTAGCGGCCTGAACTGCGTCGAAAATTTAACGGATATAGGCCTGACTCACCTTATTTAAGGCAGATTCAGTTGGCAGGGACCACGTGGCACGAACCGATCAATTACGCTAAGAGGGACCGGAATTAGGGTTCTAGGGCTATATCACGAATAGCGATTTCCTCAACAATCTCTGGCAGGTGGTTTTTCGTGCGGAAGCTGCTCGGATTGGTTCAATTCTCAAAAATACTATCCTTGTATTACTCAATACTCCGGTGCCAATCTCTTGTGGAAATGGCGTTTACTTGAGGTCGCCCAAAAGACTAGATGAGGGCGTGGCGACAGGTATTTATCTTATAAATTCAAAGCGGTATGCATAAGCCAATTAAAGAAATCCCCTATGCTCAATGACTTGAAAAATGGGCTTCAGGGGGGATAATATCCCGTGTCGCAAGGCTTGGGGGAAACGCCTCCAGAAGTAAATGGCACAAAATATTTCCATATCAATACCTTGTGCCAATAAGTTCATGTATTTCGCGGTAATTTAATGACTTTGACGGCAATCGCATCAGAAGCGCCCTGACCTCCAAAACGCACGATAAATGTATAAAATTCAAGGCAAACCGAAAAGTTTCGCGGATTATTAAGATTCAGTCTGCATGATCCAAAGCGGGTGATTTGGGTTTTTAGGATGGGTTTATGAGCATACACCAAGATATTTCTCAAGGTGGCACAGATGTGTCAAATGGGACAGCAGACGCAAAGAATAAAGTGCAAAAACGTTTTCGAAATGTTGTTGTAAAGCGGGAACGGCTTTTTAACCTGCTTCAAGAGGAGCATTTAAAAGAACGGCTTGCGGCGCAGGAAGAAAACGTTTCCAAAGATACGCCCAGTGCCTGCGTTTTCCGGCTTTATGGGACGGGGCCATTGCCCGAAGTCAAACCAATGGCCGCTGAAAACGACGACCCAACATCACAAGGGGTTGTCACATTTCGTTAGAAAACGATAGCACCAGTGTCTTTTTCGGAAACCGCAGTAGGGCGCAATATTTTGGCGGCTGCTGCGGCAGCTCCAAAGCCGTTGTCGATATTTACGGTCAAGACACCAGGTGCGCAACTTGCCAAAGCTGAGGTGAGGGCCGCCTGTCCGCCTTGGGAAACGCCATAGCCGACGGACGTTGGCACAGCAATTACCGGAGCACAGACTAATCCGGCAAGGACCGAAAAAAGCGCACCTTCCATACCTGCAATTGCAACTATCAATGGAAATTCGCGTAATTCCGGTAGACGTTCTTGCAATCGCCACAATCCAGCGACGCCTAGATCGGCGAAGAGCACTGCGTTTAAACCAAAAAACTGCGCTGTTGAAATAACTTCCTGCGCAACCTTATGGTCGGACGTTCCACCCGTCACCACGGCCAGTTTTGGTGCATTCGGCGCGATTTTTGGCGCCCGAAAGACTGCCGTTCGTGCAACCAAATCGCAGAGAACATTGTGAGGAGCCAACGCGTGCAATTGTGCGTCCGTCAGGCGGGTCATCAATAGTGGCGTCTGGGATTGTACATGTGCGTCAAAAATGTCCAATAGATGTTCCACAGACTTATTTTCGGCATAAATTACTTCGGGGAGGGACGTTCTCGCTTTACGATCCCAATCAATATTTGTGTGTGATTTCATGATGATATCGGCATGATGAACGCGCTCCCTCGACTATAGGCTGCATGGCCTACGAAAGGTTTTCCGGCCATTTCGCAAAGCGTTTTGACCGCTTGAAGGGCCGCTTCGCTCGGCTTGGAACTTGTATCCAGTCGCAACCCGTTTGGCGTGAGGCGACACCGAATGTCGTCCGCATCCATCATCGTGGCCGCGGCAGTCTCGATTTTATGGATGAGCGCCAAGTCGCCGGCGGAAATGGCAATGCCCGTCTCAACGCGACTGGCCAAACAGGGTTGTGCGGGCAATGTGGCGATATCCGGCAACCCCAGCAACCGCGCGAAGTTTCGCAACTCCGATTTGTCGATTTTGGCCTCTACAAAAGGGTGTAAAACGTTATTCTCTTTCGCAGCAATCAATCCGGGTCTGTATTCGCCAAGGTCGTCCAAATTTGTGCCAGCAGCTAGGTCTCCGTGGCATTCCTGACGGATGCGTGCATAGAGATTACTTTTACAGAAATAGCAGCGATTATGGGGGTTTTTAATGTAATTTGGGTCGTCAAACTCTCGGGCGTCGAGTGTTTTAAGCGTCCAGTTTTCAGTTCGCGCCATATCCCTCACGCGCTGCGTGGCTTCGCTCGGAACGGCCGGTGACAGCGCGTGGGCCACAGTGATCTGCCCATTGAGGCGTCCCGCAATCGTTGCAAGCGTTAGACTGTCAACGCCACCACTCACGGCTACTGTCAAGTTTGAGGATTGCATAACAACCCTGCGCAAACGCTGAAATGTGGCGAGTTTCTCAAGGGCTTTCGGAATATCATGCATCACGTAGTCCCTCAGATTCACGGGCTTGCTTGCGCCGCTCAGCAAGGCTCAAAAGGGGGGCCAAAGCGTCGCTCTCGACCTTAACTGTGTTTCCAGTGGGCCTGATGGCCGTTTTAATTGGCCAGCCTGCATGCGTTTCGGATGTGCGTCGCAGGATTTTTCGGCGAACCATCGAAAACCGAACTCCAAGCGTTGATGTTTGGATAAAACAGGCGCGTATGACGGAGTCTTGCTGCGCGGGAAGCGCCAAAATGCGTAGTGAAGTGCGATTGCGTCCCTTTTTTCCCAGTTCTTGCCGACATCCGACGTCAATTACCCCTTCCGTCTCGCGTAGGTATTCGACTGAGATAGCCAGTTCTTCGCCTGTCATGTCGTCGATTTCAAACGCGATTTCACAGACCATATCCTGTTGCATATCATCGCCGGTAGCCTGTGTTTCTAAGACCCTCAAGATATTGGCAACATTGGGGAAGTCCTTCTGTCCTGCCCCTATGCCTGTCTTGCCGACGGACCCCGGAGGAGCCTCTTTTGCAGGTTCCAAATACTTAAGAATCGCGGCCCCAGTCGGAGTAATTCTTTCGCCGCTAACACCATCATCATAACCCTCAAACCCGTGCAAAAGGAGGGTCGTCGCGGGGGCAGGTACAGGAATCCAGCCATGCTGTGTTTTCACGCGACCAGAGCCAAGCGGCAGTGCACTCACAGACCAAGTTGCTGCGGCTTGATCAATGATGCTTGCGGCGCCAACAATATCGGCGAGGGAGTCCCAATCGGCGACCTCATGAAAATGGACAGCGTCAATTTCAACGCCATGACATTGCGCTTCGGCTGAAGCTAAGTGGGTAAAAATGTCGAGGGCAATTACCTTTACTTCATCCCGTAAGTCGCTGCCATTAATGAATTTTTTAATATCATCCCAGTGGTGTGTTGGAGGGGCGTCGGTTTCAATTTTGAAGGTGACTTGCGAAGCTCTAAACCCAGCTTTCTTGACCGTAGCAACAGTTAATCCAACCGCGAAATCTAGCCCCGCATCGGAAATATCTTGGCGCAAAATCGGGGCAAAATTCGGAAAAGTATCCAACATGGCTGCAAGGAACATATCGCCCGAGATACCGCCCAAAACATCTAGGTGAAGGTGGCGGCTCATGCCTTTTTCCGTGCCTGTGGAACCACATAGGGCCCCTCTGGGATCACGGCGATATCGGCGTCGCCGTGCATTTTGATACTCGCGGCGATGGCTGCAGTGAGGTCTGTGACGCGGGAAATACCCGTGACCGCGAAATCCGCTTCGGGTAAGTGCGATGAATAGAGATGCACATGCCCCGCGCGCATAGGTTTGAGCTGCATTTCGGTCTGCCATTCATCAACATCAGCAAAAGATTTAGCCAACAGGGAATCGAGAAATGCCGTCGGGCCCACTGCCACCAATTTTTCTTGCGCGGCCCGAAAATGTGGCGAGCCAAGCCCTTCGCCGCAATGGGAGGCGATGATCAACGTGCCTCCGGGCGCAAGGATATCGAGGGGAGTGACCATGCCTTTCACCGTTTGGTAATAGGTTTGGTCCAACGGATAACCCGCAGCGGAGGTCACGACCGTTTTGAACGTCCGGCCCACGGGGATTTCGGTGAACTCTCGCACAAATTCAACGGCGGAAAGGTGGCTTTGGATGATCTCGCCGAAGCTTGCAAAAACCAGCCTGCGTTTTTCGTCAATAACGGTGTTTAGGGCGTAGGTTTCCCCCAGCATTTGCACGATTTCGAGCTGTTCTTCATGCAGTGGATTTGCCACCAGATTGCATTCCTTGGCAGCGGGATCTTCCATGAACCGCGCCGAGTGAAACGTGCGTATGGTTTCGTGATGCGCGACACCGGGGGCGACAACTTTGCGCCCTCCAGAATAGCCCGCCATAAAGTGCGGCTCCACGAGGCCCGTAGCAATCCGCAGATCAGCGTCGACAAGCCGCTTATCAAGTTTTACCGGAACGCGGCGTCCTTTGGTGACGCCTAAATCAACGTGATCCTCATCGTTGAGCGCATAGTGGTTTTCAACCCGAACGTTCTCTAATACCCAAGGATCATTGACTAATTCTTCGAGTTCTTCACCCAAATTGGGTCGATGAAGCCCCGTCGCAATGAGGACGGTGATCTTATTTTTGGGAATGCCGCCAGCAATCATTCCCTCGATCATTGGGCGCAGGAAGAGATGGTTTGGAACGGGGCGGGTGATGTCGCAAATCAGGATACATGCGGATCTGCGACCCTGACACAGGGCCTCGAAATTCGCGCTGCCAACGGGGTTGCTTAGGGCATTGGCGATGAGATTTTCTGGCGAGTCCGGCGTGGGAAACGCGGGTTTTGTAATGACGGTCGCCTTTGCGCCTTCGGGCAAGGTTAGTTCTAGGCCCTCGCGCCCATATAGAAGGTCAATTTTCATCTGTTGTCTCCACAAAAATCGCTCTGAAATCGTTCACGTTGGTATGGGTCGGTCCGGTTTGAACGAGTCCGTCGATCCCTTCGAAAAAACTATACGCGTCGTGGTTTGCCAGTGCGGTATAGGCCGCATCGCGGGTGGCTTTTGTGTGGGTCTGGGTCGTCCAAATCGCCCCCGCGTTATGTTCTGATCCGTCGCGCCCATCTGTGTCGCAGGCCAGTGCCGAGATTGCCCGATTGTCCCAAGCGGCGAGGGCAAAGCCCAACAAAAACTCGCTACAGCGTCCGCCTTTACCCGGTTTTGCACGCACGGTCACTGTTGTTTCTCCGCCGGAAATCAAGACGGCTGGTCCACGTGCGGGCTGGCCGTGGCGGCAAATTTGTGTCGCGATTCCCGCCATAACTTTTCCGGCCTCGCGGGCCTCACCTTCAATTGCGTCGCCCAAAATTATCGGGGTCACTCCAGCGCGTTTCGCGACAGCGGCGGCGGCCTCAAGGCTTGCTTGGGGGGCGGCGATGATGTGGGTTTGGGCTTTGGTAAAGGCAGGATGGTCGGCGTTCGGTGTTTCGCCATCGGGGCCTTTTAAAACGTCAAGGATGTGGTTGGGAAGATCAATAGAGAACCGCTCGATAATCGAAAGCGCGTCCGCGATGGTGGACGCGTCGGGTACAGTTGGGCCAGAGGCAATAATCGATGGCGAGTCGCCGGGAACGTCGCTTATGGCCAAGGTTAAAATTTGCGCAGGAGCGGCTGCTACGGCGAGGCGACCTCCTTTGATGGCCGAGAGGTGTTTGCGCAGCACATTCATTTCGTCTATTGCCGCGCCACTTTCCAAAAGAAGTTTATTTAACAATTGCTTGTCTTGCAATGTTAAACCATTTGCGGGGGCAGACATCAGGGCGGAGCCACCGCCAGAAATCAGGCAAAGCGCGAGATCCTCTGGCCCCAACTCCTCAACGAGCGCAAGAATTCTGCGGGCTGCATCAACACCTGCGGCGTCGGGAACGGGATGCCGCGCTTCCACAATTTCGATGCCCTGACAAGGTAATGACGCACCGTGTGGAACGATGACGAGGCCTTCGCACGGCCCCCATTGCGCTTCGACTGCCTGTGCCATGCGCGCGGAGGCCTTTCCAGCGCCGACGACAACCACGCGCCCCTTGGGTTTTTCTGGCAAATAGGGGGGAACCGCTTTGAAGGGGTCAGCTGCCTCAAGAGCCGCGTCAAAAAGGGATTTTAGGAAGTCACTAGGTATCATTTCGGCCTCGGCAGACGTTGGCGTGAATGGGTGTGCTTGCTTTATGTCAGATTGTCAGGCAATCTGTCAATCAATCAAGGAGTAGCCACATGTTCAAGCCCGTTGCACAGGTTCCCAGGTACCGCCTTGTGGCTCAGCAAATCGCTGATCGTATCCTAGAAGGTGCGCTTAAAGCGGGGCAGAAAATGCCTGCGGAGCGGGTGTTGGTGGAGAGTTTAGGCGTTTCTCGCGCCACGATCCGAGAAGCACTTATTGCGTTAGAAATAACGGGCTACGTCGAAAATAGGTTCGGGGCAGGGGTACAAGTTGCGGCCCGTCCTCCGCGGGACAATCAGTTATTGGAACTTGCTGGGCCGGGGCCATTTGAGCTTTTGGAAGCGCGAATTATGATCGAGGGCGAAGTCGCAGCCCTCGCGGCAGAAAACATTGGCCCTGAAGAAATTGCGCGTCTGAAAATGTTGATTGATGCCATGCAAAATGAAAGCGGTAGCGCGTTTTGGGGCGAAAATGCCGACGAAGAATTCCATCTAACGATTGCACGGGCGACGGGAAATCTAGCGTTAGTGAATGCTGTTGCCGAATTTTGGCGTCAACGATTGCAGATGCCAATGTGGGTTAAAATCCACAGTCGTGTGAACGTCGAGGCAATGAAACCTCAATTAATTCAAGAACATGTGGAGATCGTTTCAGCTCTGGAGCTAGGAAATGGTCCAAAAGCACGCGATGCGATGCGCCGCCATATCGCGTTGTTTGGGGCGCAGATTTTGGACGGGTGGCAGGCTCTGGCGCCTGAAGACCGCCAAGAAGTTTCTCCACCACCAGAACGGTTGCGGCGTCGTGTTGAAACGGAAATCGGAGAATGGGATTTCCCCTCTTGAACCGCTCAAACTCGCGAGATAAAAAGTCGGCATGCGGGTGTAGCTCAATGGTAGAGCAGCAGCTTCCCAAGCTGAATACGAGGGTTCGATTCCCTTCACCCGCTCCAAAACACTCCCTTTAAAATCATGACGTTAGCCGCGACGTCTGCGCCGCCGTCCGCCGCCCTCTGTTCCATCACCAGACGTGTTGAAATTCAACGACGGCAAGGTCAGAATCGCGTCGAGATGTGGGAAGCCATCCACGGCATTGGGAATGTTTGACGCGTTGACGAAATGCTCCTGAAAACGGGGTTCAATCGCGGTTTCGATCTTGTGGATGGCGCGTACCGTGGCTTCGATCTCGCGCCTTGCGTCAGTATTCAACAGTGCGATCCGTGCGCCTGTGCCTGCCGCATTGCCCGCAGAAGTCACTTTTTCAAGGGCGCAGTCGGGGATCATTCCCAAAATCATCGCGTGTTTTGGACTGATATGCGCGCCAAACGCGCCGCACAGCACGATGCGATCCACAGTGTCGACATCGAATTTGTCCATCAGCAAGCGCGCGCCAGAATAGAGCGCGGCCTTGGCCATTTGGATTTCGCGGATGTCGCGATTGGTCACGGTGATTTTTGTGCCCCCAAGCGGTGTCGCGTCATAAACGAGGTAGGAATTAGTCCGTCCATCGGGGAAACAACGCGGCGTGCCGACTTGCTCGGCTGATCCGATGAGGCCCGGCCCGTCGACGATCCCTGCAACGCGCATTTCTGCGACCAATTCGATAATTCCAGAGCCGCAAATGCCCGTGACGCCCGTTGCCAAGGCGACCTCGTGAAACCCTTCTTCGGTCGACCAAAGGTCGCTGCCGATGATTTTAAAGCGTGGTTCCTTGGTCTCGGGGTCGATTTCGACACGTTCAATGGCACCTGGTGCGGCGCGTTGACCCGCTGAAATCTGCGCGCCTTCAAAGGCGGGGCCTGTGGGAGAAGAGCACGCTAACACACGGGTTGTATTGCCTAAAAGGATTTCCGCATTGGTGCCCACATCGACGACCAACACGAGGTCTTCGGATTTTTCGGGCGCTTCCGACAAGGCAACTGCCGCGGCATCCGCGCCAACGTGACCCGCGATGCACGGCAAAATATAAAGCGCGGCGTTTTCATGCAGGGGCAAACCAACATCGCGTGCTGCCAAATTGAGGGCGTTTGAGGTGGCCAATGCGAAGGGGGCTTGGCCCAATTCATAGGCGTCGATGCCCAAAAACAGGTGGTGCATGACAGGGTTGCACACGACGGTCGCGTCGACGATCTGTGACAACTCGATGTCGGCCTCTTTGGCGACGTCACGACACAATTGCGCCATGCCTTCGCGCACGGCGGCGGTCATTTCAACTGATCCGCCTTCGTTCATCATGCCGTAACTCACGCGGCTCATCAGGTCTTCGCCATAGCGGATTTGGGGGTTCATCAGGCCTGCGCTTGCGACGACTTCTCCCGTTTCCAAGTTACACAAATGGCCGGCAATTGTGGTCGAGCCGAGATCCACCGCCAGCCCGAAGAGTGCGCGTTCGTCAAATCCTGCGAAAATGTCGAGTAGGACGGGTGCGGTTCCCGTGCCCGCGTCGTGGATGATACAAGTGACTGACCAGTCGCCTTTGCGCAAAACCTTTTGCAGACGGGTTAAAACGGGCAGGGAGGCCGTGATGCCCACAATGTCCCATTGGTCAGACAAGCCTTTTGAAAGGCGTTCAAAATCCCCCGTGGGTTCGTGCATGTCTGGTTGTTCTACACTGACCAAAACACGGCGGATAGAGGGGGCGAGGGTAATGTCACGGGCCTCGGCGCGTTTGCGCACGACCTGTTTGTGCACTTGGCTTTCGGGGGGCACGTCGATCACGATATCCGACGAAATCACTGCCTGACACCCCAATCGTCGGCCTGGTTTTAGGCCGCGAATGCGATCATAGCGCTCTTCAACTTCGTTGATTGGGGAAAGCGCGGTTTTCGCTACCGTGAGCCCGTGTTTCGGGAACTCGCCAAAGGAGGGTTCGACCTGACATTTGCTACAAATCCCGCGCCCGCCACAGACGGAATCTAGATCAACGCCCAATTGACGCGCCGCCGTGAGCACAGGGGTGCCCACAGGAAAATGCCCCCGTTTTCCGGAGGGTGTGAAAATCACGAGGGGGTCGATTTTGATGTCACTCACGGGGAAACTCATTTTTTAGGAAGCAAAGGGGGCAAATTTCACCCCCTTTTTGGTGTTTCTTTTAGTTAACGGCGACGGCGGCGTCCACCGCGGCCCGAACTGGCTTCAGCGGATTCTTTTGAGGCGTCCGCAAACGACATTCCGGCGGCGACGGCCTCTAGAACTCGGCTGAATTTAATCCATTCTGTGCCGTGCGGGTCGTTGTTGTTGAGGAAATTCGCGGCGCGAATGGCTTCCATTTCAACGGGGCGCACAGGATTCATGATCGCGCTGGTCATGCCTGCACCAATGGCCATCGGGAGGAAGGCAGCGTTGATGCCGTGACGGCGCGGCAGACCAAAGGACATGTTTGATGCGCCACAGGTCGTGTTAACGCCCAATTCATCGCGCAAACGCCGAACGAGGGTAAAGACTTGTTGCCCCGCAGTCGCCATCGCGCCAATCGGCATAACCAGCGGATCGACCACGATATCATGGGCGGGAATGCCGAAATCTGCGGCCCGTTCTACGATCTTTTTGGCGACGGCAAAGCGCACATCGGGGTCTTCGGAAATGCCGGTGTCGTCGTTAGAAATCGCCACAACAGGCACGTTGAATTTCTTAACCAGCGGCAAAACCAACTCAAGACGCTCTTCTTCGCCCGTGACGGAATTGAGCAAGGGCCGGCCCTCGGCGGCTTCAAGTCCCGCAAGAAGTGCTGCGGGAACCGAGCTGTCGATACATAAAGGTGTGTCCACAACCTTTTGAATACGAAGGATAAGTTCGCGCATCAAAGGTGGCTCTACGAAGTTGTTATCGGCATAGCGGGGATCTTCGGCCATTTTGTTGGAAAACACCGCACCCGAGTTGATGTCCAGAATATTCGCCCCACACAGCATCTGCTCAATGGCGTCACGTTCAACGGTCGAGAAATCACCAAGCTCCAATTCGGCAGCGAGTTTTTTGCGGCCCGTTGGGTTGATCCTTTCGCCGATGACGCAAAACGGTTCGTCGAAGCCTATAATGGAGGTTTTGGTCTTACTTTCAACGACGGTACGGGTCATGGGCTATCCTTTAAGGGTCTTGTGGCGCCAAAGCGGCGATATCGGAATGAGCGGGCGTGGCATTAGAATGTGAAAGAGCCCAGTTTGCGTTCGTTGTAATGCCACCCAATGGGAAGAAATGCAACGATTTCAACAAGCTTTTTGGATTGGCAGCTTTATAGTCGGCGAGGCTTTTTACAAGGTCTGTTGGCTCATAAGGCACAACCAGTTTCGTGACGTCACGGGCGCGTTTTTGCAAAACGCGGAGCGAGGGGCCAACGCCACAGGCAATGGCAAAACGGATGAGGGTTTGCAACTTGGCCGGACCAGCGACGCCCAAATGCACGGGAATCGTAATGCCCGCGGCCTCAAGGGCTTCGATCCATTTGATCACGGGGGCGGCCTCAAAGGCGAATTGCGTCACGATGGCCATTTGCGCATCAGAGCGTTCGTTGAAATCTTGCTTCCAACGCAGGGCGTCCATCACGAGGCGGTCAGTGCCGTCGGTATCAATATCGCGGTTGCCTTCAGGGTGGCCCGCGATGTGCAGACGTTTGAAGCCGTCAAAAAGACCGGTTTCCAACAGCTGCATTGAACTGTGGAAGTCACCGTGGGGTTTCGCGACACCGCCGGCGAGGATCAGGCCTTGCTCAACGCCCGCTTCGCCTTGGTAACGCGCGATCCAGTCGGCCAATGTGGCGCGATCTTGAATAATGCGCGCGGGAAAATGCGGCATGACTTGCATACCGTCACGGGCCAAACGCGCAGCGGTGGCGACCATCTCTTCAATCGGTGTGCCTTCGATATGCGCAACGTATACGCGGGTATTTTGGGGCAGGAGGGCGCGGAAATCGTCAACCTTTTCGGCCGTGCGCGGCATGACCTCAATGGAATAGTCTTCCATCAATGCGGTCACATTGCGGGGCACGATATTCTGGGTGCCAGACTCGCGGCGTTTGAACGATAACAGTGACATACATGCCCTCCAAAAGGAGGATGGGGTTAAGCCCATCCGTTATTGGTAATCAGCGCTTTGAGGCGGTCACGATCATATTCGGCTTCGATTTCAGCAGCTTTGGCCTGTGCGGCCTCCTCGTCACTGCCTTCAACTTCGACCGAAGGGGCTTTGCGCCACTCCGCGAGATACGCGTCGGTGCCTGCGGCCCCCGAAGCCATTGCCGCACGATCAATCGCTTGCTCAAACCGCTCAGAGAGCTGAATTTTCACACTGCGACGGCCACGTCCAACGATGACCTGTGCTGGCATATCTCGCCAATATACGATGGTAACTTGTGCCACTGCTGATTCCCTTCTCTCTTTAGTTTTAGGGTGGCCCGCGCGCAATTAAGGTCGAATTTCGACCTGACATCTCGTTTTCGCGACCCATAGCCCAAAAGGCGTGCTCGGACGTAGCTCTAAAGGTTTGCGCGCGGCAGTGCTACGGGGCAGCATTGGAAAAATCTTCATGTTCATTATGAGGGGCGCAAAGCGCGTATTGCCCGACGAGTGTCCTTGCACCTGTGCACAGAAGGACATAGCTTGGGGATAACTCGAAAATGAAAGGGCGTAAAAATGACGCCCAAGCGTCCCGATGGTGCGGGCGCGATCCCAGTTGCGGTTGATACCCCCGCGCCAATACACACCGATTCCGTGCCGCTGTATGCGGCACTGGATTTGGGTACAAATAGTTGCCGCATGTTAATTGCGCGTCCCAAAGGTGCGCAATTTGAAGTTGTCGACAGTTTTTCCAAGTCGGTTCAGCTTGGATCAGGGCTTGAGGCTTCTGGCCGTTTGTCTCGCGGATCGATCGCGCGCACGGTTCAAGCGATGCGAATTTGCCAAAAGAAACTACGTCGCCACAAAGTGACGCGGATGCGATTGATTGCGACCGAGGCCTGTCGACGGGCCACCAATGCACATGAGTTGATTTCGCGGGTGAAGCGCGAAACCGGCCTTAAGCTTGAGATTATTCCCGCCCAAGAAGAGGCGCGCCTCGCGGTGATTAGTTGCGCGCCTTTGATGAGCCGTAAAACCGAGCAATTGCTGGTTGTGGATATTGGTGGCGGCAGTACGGAACTTGTCTGGCTCGATGTTTCCCACCTTCCCAAACGCGACCGAAAAGCCGCGATTATGCAGGTAAAACATGGATTTGACGGCAAGAAGTTGCCCGATACAATGGCGCGGGTTGTGGATTGGATTTCGGTGCCCCTTGGGGTGGCGACGCTGCGCGATCAGTTCATGGATGTGGATAATGACGCGGCGCGTTTTGCCTTGATGAGTTGGTTTTTTGAGGAGAAATTGGCGAATTTCACCCCCTATATCGGCGACCACATTCGGGCTGGATTTCAGATCATTGGCACCTCGGGAACCGTTACGACCGTCGCTGCAAGTCATTTGAATTTGCGTCGCTATGATCGCAACAAGGTCGACGGCTTGCAAATGACCAGCGACCAAATCGATGCGGTCATTCAGGAATATTTGTCGCTTGGTCCGGACGGGCGGCGCAACGATCCACGGATTGGCAAAGATCGGCAGGCGTTGATCATGTCTGGGGC
Source organism: Falsihalocynthiibacter sp. S25ZX9 (assembly GCF_041205405.1). Classification (NCBI taxonomy): domain Bacteria; kingdom Pseudomonadati; phylum Pseudomonadota; class Alphaproteobacteria; order Rhodobacterales; family Roseobacteraceae; genus Falsihalocynthiibacter; species Falsihalocynthiibacter sp. S25ZX9. Next base: position 183,808 of record NZ_JBGFCD010000008.1, on the reverse strand, counting down.
TGCGATTCTTCAGGCCTTGCTGCGGATCTGGCCAACAGATAAACTTTCAGTTGCGGATCGCGGTTTGCGCGAAGGGCTGCTATACGCCCTAATGAGCGCCGATGGCGTGTTAATAGATGAGGCCGATTAAAATGGCAGACGGTTCTGAAAAAGGCGGCGCAGGGCGTCGGGTTGGCGGCAAAGGGGCTGGCGGTCCCGGTTCGCGGGGCGGATCTGGACGTGGATTGCGCGACCTTCGGGTCACGGTAAAAACCGCGCGTGGACGCAAGCTTTCCTCGACACTTTGGCTCGAACGCCAACTCAACGACCCCTATGTCAAACGGGCGGGCTCCGATGGATATCGCGGTCGTGCGGCCTATAAGATTTTGGAATTGGACGATAAGTTTAATTTCTTCACGCCCGGAGCGCGCGTTGTCGATTTGGGCTGTGCACCGGGGGGCTGGTGCCAAGTTGCTGTGCGGCGTGTGAATGCGCTCGGCGAGAAAAAGGGCAAGGCCATTGGCACCGTTTTGGGAGTCGATCTTCAAGAGGTTGAACCCATTCCCGGGGCCGACATCCATGTTCTTGATTTCCTGGAAAACGATGCCGACGAGCAGGTGAAAACTTGGCTCAATGGTCGTGCCAACGTTGTACTGAGCGATATGGCAGCCTCGGCATCAGGACATAAACAGACCGACCACAACCGGATTATGGCGCTATGTGAAGCCGCTGCTTATTTCGCTTTTGATGTACTTGAGCCTGAGGGAACGTTTGTTGCCAAGGTTTTGGCGGGCGGAGCCGAGGATTTCTTGCAGAAGATTTTGCGGATGAAATTCAAGAAGGTGACCTACGTTAAGCCACCAGCCAGTCGTGCAGACAGCTCAGAAAAATTCATTGTCGCCACAGGGTTTCGCGGCGGCACGGCTGCGGATAAATCTAACATCTGATAAACGGTTTTTGCGCGGTCCTTGATTAAAGTTTGCCGCGCAAAATATCGGCGCGGTCGGCGAGACAGGCCGAAAGTTGAGCCCGAAGCGCACGAATTCTAGGAGTTTGCGCGAGGTCCGAATGACTCGCAACCCAAATCGGCACCGTCATTTCGGGTGCCTGTGTTTCACGGCGTATTAATCCGGGTGCTGCGTCGCCGATAAAACTCGGTAAAAACGTACATCCAAGCCCCGCAACGGCGAGACGGCACAGCGTTTGAAAGCTGTCTGCGGCCGCAACACATGCGGTTTGCGGAATGAACTTGGACATCCAATTGGCAGGCTGGGAGCGAGCCAGCGGACCAACTAAGGTGATCCAATCGTTCGATTTTTCAGGCGAGAGTGTGCGGGACATATAGGCTGAAAATCCCATGATGGCAGCTTGTTCCCCGATCAAATCGTCCTCAAGCTTTAGGGCAGGACGCACCGTGATATCGGCCTGTAGGCGGCCCAAATCGACATGGGCATTTGTGGACAAAAGCTCAATGTATAACTGGTTGGTTTGGGACTGCAATTGGGCAGCAATTTCGGGCAATATCGAATGGCAAAACGTGTCGGTTGAGGTCACACGGACCGTTCCGCTCAAGACGGGGCGCGCGTGTCCGCCGAGGTTTTGCACCGCTCGAAGCGCATCCTCGGCCTCACGCGCGGCGGCAAACACGTCGCGTTTATCAGTTAGAACTTGATAACCATGGGCTGTGCGCTCAAATAGAACCGTACCGAGTTGTTCCTCGTAGCTTGCGACCCGTCGCAAGACGGTCGCGTGATTTACACCCAAATGCTTGGCCGCCTTTGAAACTGACCCTAAATCTGCGACGGCCAAAACAAATCGTAGGTCATCCCAGTTTTCCTTGTGCATAAATAAAGAGGACCTTCTGCAAAATTGGGGACTGTCTATGTATTTTCTAACAGCTAACCTTAGATAAACGACTCTTTGCAAGGAAAATTCATATGAAACGTCTTTCAATTCTTCTCGTTGGTGCTGCCGTTGCTATTTCTGGCGCAACTATTTCATTCGCCAGCACCGATGCCGAACTCAAAGCCGCGGTTGAAGCGCGCCAAGAGAATATGAAGCAACGCGGCAAAGAACTCGGCGCTCTTGGCGCGATGCTCAAAGGCGAAGTGGCCTATGACGCGGCCGCAGCACAGGCCGCGGCCGATGCTTTGCTCGCAACGGTTACCGCCGATCAATCCGGTTTTTGGTTGCCCGGAACCGACAGCGACACATTTCCCGGGTCACGCGCAATGCCAGCAATTTGGGCTGAAGGCTCAAAAGCTGGCGAAGAAGGTGCTGCCCTTGTTGTCGCGGCCGAGGCGATGGTCGCAACCGCAGGGCAGGGTGTTGATGGCATCAAGGCCAGCATGGGGGGCGTCGGTGCCGCCTGTAGTTCTTGCCACAAAGCCTACCGCGCTCCAAAGAAATAGCTTTCTTTAAGACACTGTTTCTAAAGGGGAACTTATGGCATCCTGGGGAAAGAAAATTGCGAGCGGTGGGGGAATCCTCGCCGTTTGTGTCGTTGCTGGCCTCTATATCACCAAGCCAGAAAGGCTCGCGCCTGATGCGTTGGAGGGAATGATCCCCAACACAGAAAATGGCGCGCGAGTCTATTCGGCGATGGGCTGTGCCTCCTGCCACACGGCACCCTTGGGAGTAGAGTATGAAAACGACGCACTCGGAGGCGGAAAGCGCTTTCCTAGCCCCTTTGGAACCTTTATCGCGCCCAATATTTCATCGCATCCCACAGCAGGTATTGGCACATGGACCGACCTAGAAATCGCCGACGCTGTTCTAAAAGGGACATCGCCCACGGGGGAACATTACTATCCGGCGTTTCCCTATGCGACCTTCAACAAAGCGAAGTTGCAAGACATTGTAGACCTCATCGCGCATTTGCGCAGCCTTCCCGCAATTGATACGCCGCGAGAAGCACATGATCTTGGGTTTCCGTTCAATATGCGGGTGTCCCTTGGCGGCTGGAAGCTGCTGTTCGTCAATACCGATTGGGTCGTGACCGGCGATTTGACCCCGCAGCAGGAACACGGCCGCTATTTGGTCGAAGCTATGGGGCATTGCGGCGAATGTCATACGCCACGGAATGTGCTTGGAGGCAGCGAGAAGACGTTGTGGCTTGCGGGCGCCCCAAATCCGGTGGGCAAAGGGCGCATTCCAAATATTACGCCGGGGGAATTTAACTGGTCAGAGTCTGATGTGGTCGAATATTTAACGTCGGGCTTTACACCAGAATATGATTCCGCAGGAGGGGAAATGGCCGATGTTATTGAAAACATAGCTAAACTTCCTAGCGCCGACCGCGAAGCCATTGCGGCCTATCTTCAGATCGTTCCAGCCCATTCAAACAAATAAGCCGCCTCAATTAAGAGAGCGGCTTGAATGTAGGGCAGGAGTGGTGTGAGGGAAGTCGCTTTTAGCCGCCCCAAGAACGTACAGGGCCGCAATCCATATGGACGAAATTAGATCGGCTATATTTGCCAACGCCACCAGCACTACAGGAGGCCGCAGCTTTCGCCATTTGCGAAACAGTGCGCGATTTGAGGCGTAAATCGGCAGCTTGGCCGACCATGTGCAGCGAATTTTTGGCAACGCCGCGTGACCGTGAGCGTAAAAGTTGGTTGGTTTTGCGGCTGCGATATCCGGACAAAAGCATGTAGGGCTCTGTGACATCCAAAAGACTATGGGAGGCCGTGATGATATCAATTGTGCGTGTATCGATATTTTTGGCTTCGTCCTGACGCCAGTCGCGCATAAAATAATTGATCTGTGTAAGGGCAGGTTTGATATATTCGCCATCGATCCAATAGATCATGTCGATATTTTCACCCGTACGTTGGTTGAACATGTTGATACGGCGTATGTCGCCACTTCCGCGCAAAAAACCCGCAGCGCTTGAATATGTGGGCGCTGCTGTGATCGCGGTTGCCGCAAAAGCCGCTAAAAGGCCTCGGCGGGATAAGCCCGCAGGTGTCGCTAGTGTCATTGGTACTGCCCGTTCTCGTTTTTTGGCCACATTTGCGTGCGGCTGCATTGTTCCCCAGATGCACCTTTCTTATGACATAATCGAAAAAAACCGCCAAGGCTTGATTCCAACAAGGTGGGAATTCCGCCGTTTTTGGGCGAAATGTTGCGCATAGGTCTTAGTCAAAGCTTAATTTCCACCTGATATTTAAAGTAAGGAGTAATTCGGGTAAGCTGAGGTTGGAAAGCGGTACCCCGCGAGAACGTGATCGTGCATGCACTTGCTTTTCAAGAAAGATTTACGTATTCCGCGACATTAAATCGTGAACGGAACGAGGATAAAATGGTATTTTTGCGCGCAGGCTTTGCTTCTTTTTTGTTGGTTTTGATGTCTGTGGTGGTGACGCTTTCAGCCTCAAGTTCAGCGCAGGCCGAAATCACAGCCTTTAAACAGGCTGTCGCTGAAGAATCTGCAAAAGACGCAGGAATCGCCGCGTTCTATCGTGGACGGAATTTTGAGCCGATCTGGACCCAGAACCGTGGAAAAGATGCAACCCGTCGCAAGGCGTTTTTGCAAGCGATTTCGATGGCGAGTGTGCATGGACTTCCGGCTGGCCGTTATGACCCAAATGTCTTTATGGCCGACCTTGGACGCGTTAAAAACCAACGTGACTTGGGGCGCATCGAAGTCCAGATGAGCCGCCTGTTTGTACAATATGCCCAAGATATTTCCCGCGGAATTGTGACCCCGTCAAAAGTTGATCCCGGGATGGTCCGCAAGGTTTCCCGCTATAATTCAGAGGATCTGTTGACGGCCTTCACCAAATCGTCCCCTGCTGGTTTTTTGAAAAACTTGGCCCCTAAAAACCCCGAGTATTTGGCATTGACCAAAGAGAAGCTGACGCTCGAGAAACAGCTTGGACGCGGCGGATGGGGCCCCACGGTTAACGCCAAGAAGCTTGAACCCGGCGCGAGTGGGAATGATGTGGTGACGCTTCGTAACCGTTTGATTGTTATGGGATATATGGGGCGTTCCGCCAGCCAAACCTACGATGTTACTCTGCAAAAGGCGGTGCAGCAGTTTCAGCTTACCCACGGGTTAAACCCAGATGGCGTCGCAGGGGCCGCTACAATTTCGGAAATCAACGTTCCCGTCGAGGGACGATTGAAATCTGTTATGGTGGCCATGGAGCGTGAGCGTTGGTTGAACGGCGTTGAGCGCGGCAAACGCCACGTATGGGTGAATATCACCGATTTCCACGTCCGCATTATAGATGACGGTAAAACCACCTTCGAAACACGGTCGGTCGTCGGCAAAAATACGTCCGATCGTCAAACGCCCGAATTTTCCGACGTGATGAGCCATATGGTCATCAACCCGACGTGGAATGTGCCCCGTTCTATTGCGGTGAAAGAATACCTTCCAATGTTGAAAAAGAACCCAAATGCGGTTTCGCATTTACGGTTGATCAACGGTTCAGGACAGATCGTAAGTCGCGAAGGTCAGGACTTTACACAATATTCCGCCCGTAATTTCCCCTTCGATATCAAGCAGCCCCCAAGTCGCGGCAATGCTCTGGGTTTGGTGAAATTTATGTTCCCTAATCGCTATAATATCTACTTGCACGACACACCGGCCAAGGATTTGTTCGGCCGTGAATCGCGCGCCTTTAGCCATGGATGCGTTCGATTGCGCGATCCACAGGATTTCGCGTTTGCTCTTTTGGCCAGACAGCAATCTGCTCCGGAACCTTATTTCAAAAAGATTTTGGCCACGGGGCGCGAAACGACGGTTCCGCTTGATCAACCGATTCCCGTTCATATTGTGTACCGCACCGCCATCACGGACCCAAAAGGACGGACTAATTATCGTCGGGATGTTTACGGACGCGATGCCAAAATATTTGATGCAATGCAAAGGGCTGGGGTTACATTGCAGGCCGTTCAAGGCTAAATCTCCCAGTAGCTTTTGGGGGACTGAATGACACATCGTATTTCAGAGATTGCAGCAGCGCTTGGAGCGGAAGCTTTTGGCGCTGTCGATCTTGAGATTTCCGGCGTTTCTGAACCTGCTACTGCGGGCCCACGGGATCTCGCGTTGGCGATGGATCCCAAATACGCCGACGGCCTCGCGCAAGGGAAAGCTCAGGCCGCGATCCTTTGGCAAGGTGCCGATTGGCAGGCACTTGGGTTGAAGGCGGCGCTGTTTGTGCCGCGTCCCCGCTATGCCATGTCAGGCGTCACACGTCTCCTTGATCCCGGTCCGCAGATCGTCGGAATTCACCCGACGGCCGTGATTGACCCGAGCGCAAAAATTGGCGCAGGGGCGGCGATTGGTCCCTTTGTGGTGATTGGGCAAAATGTCGAAATCGGTGTGAACGCACGGATTGCCAGCCATTGCAGCATTGAAGAGGGCAGCACCATTGGCGATCACGCGCTGTTGCGGGCAGGTGTGCGGATTGCGGCGCGCGTCTCGATTGGGCATAGTTTTATTGCTAATCACGGAGCCATTGTTGGCGCCGACGGATTTTCCTTTGTGACCCCCGAAAAATCCGGCGTTGAGAATGCGCGCGAAAGCCTTGGCAATCAGGGCAACGCGCAGGCGCAGAGTTGGACCCGTATTCACAGCCTTGGGGGCGTGACCATCGGCGACAACGTGGAGCTTGGCGCGAATGTCACGATTGATCGCGGCACCATCCGCGACACACGCATCGGCAACGGCACGAAGTTGGACAACCAAGTTCATCTTGGCCATAACGTTCAGGTTGGCGATGATTGCCTATTGTGTGGACAGGTTGGCATCGCCGGATCAACCGTGATCGGCAACCGTGTGGTTATGGGTGGCCAATGTGGCGCGAGCGATAACATTTTTATCGGCGATGACGTGGTTGCGGGCGGGTCATCCAAATTATTTACGAATGTGCCTGCGGGTCGGGTGGTATTAGGCAGCCCTGCCGTTAAGATGGAAAACCAGATGGATATGCAAAAAGCGCTCCGCCGTCTGCCTCGAATGATGCAGCAATTTCGGGAGCTTCAAAAAACTGTTTCAAACATCGTGCAAAAAGACTAGATCAGCCCATAACGGAAAGGGCAATCAATGCCAAACGTACAAGAAAAAATATTCGAAATCGTCGCGGAGCAAGCCGTCCTCGATGTCTCTGATGTGACGCTTGAAAGTACATTGGAGGACCTAGGCATCGACAGTCTTGGACTGGTCGAGTCGATCTTTGCGATTGAAGAAGCCTTTGATATCCAAGTGCCTTTTAATGCCAACGATCCAAGCGAAAGTGACTTTGATATCTCGACTGTGGCGTCAATCGTGAAAGCGGTCCGCGGACTGGTCAATGAGCCTGCTACGTGAAACGAGTCGTTATCACGGGTCAGGGTGCGATTAACTCCCTTGGCCACACAGCTGTTGCCACCATGGAAGCCATGCGCGAAGGGCGTTGCGGCATTGGCGCATTGCATTTTCGCGACGTTGAGCGCTTGTCGATCAAGATTGGCGGGCAAGTCACAAATTTTGATCCGGAAAGCCTTTTTAACCGCCAGCAGATTGCCCTTTATGATCGCTACACACAGTTTACGTTGATTGCGACCAAGGAAGCGATGGAGCAATCAGGGATCATATTTGACGGTGAATTGGCGCATCGTTCTGGCGTGATTTTGGGCACCGCTGGCGGCGGCATGAACACGCAAGACGAGAATTACCGTTCCGTCTACGAAGAAGGAAAAAACCGCGTTCACCCCTTTGTGGTGCCAAAGCTGATGAACAATGCGGCCACCTCGCATGTCTCGATTGAATACAACATAATGGGACCAAGCTTTACCGTCGCCACCGCCTGCGCCAGTTCCAATCACGCTATGGGACAGGCGTTTAACATGATCCGCTGTGGTATGGCGGATGCTATGCTGACGGGGGGGTCCGAAAGCATGCTGTGTTTTGGCGGCGTCAAGGCTTGGGAAGGTCTCCGAGTTATGTCCCGCGATGCCTGCCGCCCATTTTCGGCAAACCGAAATGGCATGGTTCAAGGCGAAGGGGCTGCTGTTTTCGTGTTTGAGGAATATGAGCACGCCCGCGCACGTGGCGCCGAAATATTGGCGGAAGTCGTTGGTTTTGCAATGACATCGGATGCCTCCGACATTGTTATGCCATCCAAACACGGAGCGGCACGGGCAATTTCGGGCGCGTTGAAGGACGCTAAGCTCGCCCCGTCGCAAGTGGGATATATCAACGCCCACGGCACGGGCACCGCGGCGAATGACAAAACCGAATGCGCCGCTGTTTCCGCCGTCTTTGGCACTGCGGCGGATGATTTGATGATCAGTTCAACCAAATCGATGCATGGGCATTTGATTGGCGGGACGGGGGCTGTGGAGCTTTTGGCCTGCGTAATGGCGCTGCGGGACGGCATTATTGCACCCACCATCGGCTATGAGCAAGAAGATCCAGAATGTGCGTTGGATGTGGTGCCGAATGTGGCGCGCGAGGCGGACGTGGATCATGTCCTCTCAAACGCGTTCGCTTTTGGCGGTTTGAACGCGGTTTTGGCGCTTAAACGTATATAACATCTTGTTATTTCATGAAAAAGGCCCGCAATCGATGTGATGCGGGCCTTTTTCTATTCTGGTTTGATCTTATTTTTTGGGTTGCAAGGCTACCAGTTTGTCATAGCCCAGTGTAAATCCTTTAAGGGAAATCGTGGCCGTTGCCGTTTGATCTGGCGCAACTGCGGGTACGATTTGAAGACTGGCGGCGCTGCCCTTTTTATACGCGGCTATGTCTTCAGCAAGCAAACCGATGCGGCCAACGCAGCCGACCGAACCACAGAAAGAATAGGGATAGCGGCGCGCGTCTGTGGAATCCACCGAGATCAAGATACCTGGGGGCAGCATTGTATCGAGGGGCGTAATGATGGTGGCGCCCGCAACTGCTTTGGAATTCGGCTCATTGATCGGAAAAATCGAGATTTCAGCAAAAGGGCCTTCGCCATTTTGCAGCAGCTGATACAGCTGGCAGGGATCAAATTCCTCTTCCGTCTTGGCACATCGAATTTGCCAGTCGCCGGAAACATCAAGCAAGTACTCTTCGCCCACAACAACTTCGTCTTTTGTTGGCAAGCGGGTCTCAACGGGCGTTCCAGTCGAGAGTTGATCCGCAACCGAAGGGGCCGTTTCTGAATCTGGTGTCTCTTCTGTGGCAGGGGCTTGGTCTGGGCTTGTTGTGTCTTGGGCTAACGCGAGGCTAGGAAGTGTCACAAAGCAAGCTGCAAGTATTGATTTCATCGCTAAATTCATGGTCCGTCCGTTCTTGTTGTCGTTTCAACGGATTTAGCACGTCTTTTACGTGCTGTCAGGTTCGAATCGAACAGAAACGAATTGATCCTGTCGAAAATGGTATTCCTAGCTGCATTGGGGGCGGATCACAGGTGAATCACGCGTTTAGACGCCAGTAACCCATCCTGAGGAGCGCGCAAATTAGCCATGGATTGAGAGCAAGGCTTGGTTCTAAACGTAAAAAAGGGCCTTGAAAACAAGGCCCTTTTCGATTTTTCTCCCTGTCGGACTTGCCGACTATATTATTGATTGGAACGCTACGGCCTTCTTGTGAATTGGTCAACAAAAAAAACGGCGAATTTTTGCCGAGGAATGAGAATTTCATGCGCGCCAAAAAAAACCGCGCCCAAGGGCGCGGCAAGTCTGACAGGGAGGAAGTCAATTCAATCAAAAGAAGACTATTGACTGAACTAACCTTACATTAGCGTATAAAGGTTAAGACTAAGTTGCCTAGCCGATAGTTTGTATGAAATGGAGAATAAACTGTATGCCCGATGACCTGAAAAGCGAAATTTTTGTCGGCGGTGGCGGGGAGGATTATGCCGCTCCACAGTTTCTAAAACTCAAGTATGCAAACCGCCACGGGTTGATCGCGGGGGCGACGGGGACGGGTAAAACGGTGACCCTGCAAATCCTCGCCGAGAGTTTCTCCAAGGCCGGCGTTCCGGTATTCCTGTCTGACGTGAAAGGCGATCTCGCAGGTTTGGCGGTCGCTGGGAGCGCTACCGCGAAACCCCACGATTCCTTTACCGCACGAGCAAAACAAATCGGTTTTTCCGACTATGCCTATCGTTCTTTTCCCGTCACGTTTTGGGACCTTTTTGGCGAGCAAGGCCATCCGATCCGCACAACAGTCGCTGAAATGGGGCCGCTCCTTTTGGCACGGATGCTCGAGCTTTCTGAAGCGCAGGAGGGTATTTTAAACATCGCCTTTCGTTTGGCTGATGAGGAGGGGCTCGCGCTTCTTGATCTTAAGGATTTGCAGGCTCTTCTAGTTTGGCTTGGTGAAAACGCGGGCAACATCACTCTGAGATACGGTACAGTTTCCGCGCAATCCATTGGCGTTATTCAGCGTCGTTTGTTGGTGTTGGAAAATCAAGGCGGGGCGGCGATTTTCGGCGAGCCTGCTCTGGCGCTTGAGGACATGATGCAAACCACGCCGGAGGGCGAAGGGCGGATCAATATTCTCGCGTCTGACAAGTTGATGTCCTCGCCGACACTCTATGCGACCTTCCTGTTATGGCTTCTGAGTGAGTTGTTTGAGGAGTTGCCCGAGGTTGGCGACCCTGACAAACCTAAACTTGTTTTCTTCTTTGACGAGGCGCATTTGCTCTTTGACGGGGCGAGCAAAGCCCTTGTGGATAAGGTCGAACAGGTCGCGCGGCTTATTCGTTCCAAGGGCGTGGGCATCTATTTCGTGACCCAAAACCCCGACGATGTACCTGATGATATTCTGAGCCAGTTGGGCAATCGCGTTCAACACGCGTTGCGCGCGTTTACGGCCAAAGATCAGAAAGCGCTGCGGCTTGCGGCCGACACTTATCGCGACAATCCGCGCTTTTCCACCGAGGAGGCGCTGCGCGAAGTCGGGGTGGGCGAAGCTTTGACCAGCATGTTGCTCAAAAAAGGCATCCCGAGTGTGGTTGAGCGCACGTTGATTCGTCCCCCCAGTAGCCAAATGGGGCCAATTGAAGACTCGGTGCGCAAAGCCACGATTGCGGCGTCGCCCATTGCGGGAAAATATGAAGCCGTGACTGATCGCGCGTCGGCCTACGAGATGCTCGCAAAACGGGCGGAAGACGCGGCGAAGGCTGCTGAAGCAGATGAGCTCGCCCTTGAGGAGGCAACTCCGATGGAACGCGAATTCAAAACGGCGCGCCGCTATAACGGAAGCCGCGTTGGACGCTCCAGCGCCACCTCGACACGTCGGGCGAAAAAAGCCACTTCGCGTTCGTTTGGGGAAGCCATGACCAATGCCGTCCTTAAAGAGCTGAATGGTACAACAGGACGTCGGATTGTGCGTGGCCTCTTGGGCGGTTTGTTTAAGGGAAGATAGGGTGAGTATGGCAGTATTAATGGATGTTGAGGCCTTAAACGCTTTTTTGATCGCGGAATTTCCGCAAGTTACGGGCGAATTTAGAGTTCGTTCCGTGACGCCATTGGATGTTGTTGTTGAGATGCCAATGACTTATCAACATTTGCGCCCCGGTGGGACGGTTTCAGGTCCAACGATGTTTGCCCTTGCGGATGTCTCGATTTATTTGGCGATTTTGGCGCGAGTTGGCCCCATTGAACTGGCCGTTACGACGAATGCCAGTATTGATTTCATGCGCAAACCTGCGGCGGGGAAAACCTTGATCGCGACGGCACGCATCTTGAAATTGGGTCGGATTTTGACGGTGGGAGATGTATTGATACAATCCGAGGGACTGGACGCACCCGTGGCACGCGCCTCAATGACCTATTCCATCCCACCAAAGCGGTAAAACAAAAAAAGGCCGGAGCATTGCCCCGGCCAGGAAGAGGTTCTGTCAGGAGGGGATATTATTCCTTCCAGAACGGACGGCGGGCCTCCGTAAGGGCTTCGCCGCGTGTGATACCGATGTCTTTAAGATCGGAATTCGTCATTCTATTAAGGCTACGACGCGTTCGCACCCGTTGATCCCAGAGCGTGATCGTGACCGCGACGCGCAACGCAATCAAACCCAAGGCGGGTATGTTTTTGCGGCTCTGCAAATAGTGCAGGGGCTGTGCGTGACTTGCGGGGGCGATCGTCATGGTCTCAATCCTTTGTGTTGATACAATCCATTTGATATTTCGTAATTAAGTGATACAATCGGTAAAAATCCAAGTCCAACGAAAGATTGTAATGAATACAATTTGGTTTCCCGATCTGTCCGCCTCCGACGGTCCCAAGTATAAAACGCTCACAAGTTCGATCCGTGATGCAGTTGCGATGCGCCATCTTAAAAAGGGGGAGCGCCTCCCTCCGGTGCGGGATTTAGCGTGGGAATTGAAAATCACCCCCGGAACTGTCGCGCGGGCCTATCGCAAACTGGTTGAGGACGGTGTTTTGCAGGCTGCTGTTGGGCGCGGCACATTTGTGGCCGATCGCACATCTGCGCATGTGTTTGAGGGCGATCCTCTTATTAATGCGCTGCAAGAAAGCACCGTTGATTTTCGCGGCTGTCGGGTTTCGGATGTGGGGCAGGGTGAGATCGTAAAGGAGGCCCTGATCCGAGTCGCCTCGCGCGCGGGCAATCGTTATGTCGATTACCCAACCGCTGCGACCGATCGTGCGGCACGCGCGGCGGTGTGCCATTGGATTGGACCCGACCATGTGGGGCGCATTGAGCCGGATGATGTGGTTTTGGGGTTGGGCGCGCAAAACTGTAGCATTTTGGCGCTTCAATCCATCCTTCGTGGGGCGCATCCCGTCATTATGACCGAACAATTGACCTACCCCGGTGTGCGCCGCGCCGCACAGCTTTTGCGGGCTGAAATTGTTGGGCTTAAAATGGACAGCCATGGTATTTGCCCCGATTCCTTTGAGGAAGCCGCGCGGATGCATGGCGGAAAAGTCCTACTTACTTCGGCTGAAGTTCATAGTCCGACCACGATTAATACGCCCTTGGAGCGTAAACTCGAATTGGCCGATATTGCCCGTCGTCACGACATTCAAATTATCGAAGATGACTGCCATCGGATTGATACGCCCAAGGCCTTGAGCTATCGGGCAATTGCGCCTGATTTGGCGTGGTACATCGGATCTTTGACCAAAAGCGTCGCGGCGAGTTTGCGGTTTGGCTTCATTGTGCCGCCCACAGGGTCCGCGCCCCTGACATTACAAGTGGCGCAATCCTCATTTTACGGCCTGCCGCAACCCATCCTTGATGTCTGTGAAGAGCTCATTCTTTCTGGCGCGGCCAGTGAGGTGCGCAAAAAAGTGGTACAAAGTTGCCAAGAGCGTGTGCATCAAACCGTGAATGTTTTGGGGCAATGGGATATCCGTTGGCGCCCTGATGCGCCGTTTATCTGGCTTAAAATGCCGCGGGGTTGGCGTGGGTCTAGCTTTGCTGTGGCCTGCAAAAGTCGTGGCATTCGGGTTAAACCCGCCGATGAATTTGCCCTTCCCGACGGCGATTCCCCAAATGCAGTGCGCTTGGCGGTGAATGCAACGGGGAACGACGAGGCGCGCTTGGCGGCCCTTGGCGAGATTAACCAAATTCTCCAACATCCTGAGCAAGACGCCGAAATTTAGGGAATTGCGTCAAAATGAGTGGGGTATTATTATACCTAAATAATAAGCCGTTGTTTTAGAACAATTTATTGCGTCTTTTAGCACTTGTTTGCCCGCCAAACCCCTTTATAACCCCGACATCAATTAGCGGTATGGGATTCCCCATGCCATCATTCGACCACGATAGGGTATCCTACATGAAAACCTTCTCTGCGACTCCTGCGGATATCGATAAGAAATGGATCATCATCGACGCTGAAGGCGTTGTTTTGGGCCGTCTTGCTTCGATCATCGCAACACGCCTTCGCGGCAAGCATAAACCAACCTTTACGCCTTCGATGGATATGGGTGACAACGTGATTGTTATCAACGCTGACAAAGTTCAGTTGACTGGCAAAAAACGTGACGACAAAATCTACTACTGGCACACTGGCCACCCTGGTGGGATCAAGCAGCGCACTGCACGTCAAATCATCGAGGGTAAATTCCCTGAGCGTGTTTTGACCAAAGCTGTTCAGCGCATGTTGCCTGGCAACCGTTTGAGCCGCACGCTTATGACAAACCTGCGCGTTTATGCGGGCACAGATCACGGCCACGAAGCCCAAGCACCAGAAGTTCTTGACGTTAAAGCCATGAACTCCAAAAACTCACGGGGTGCATAAGCATGTCTGAAGATATCAAATCACTCGACGATCTGAACACAATTGTTGAAGGTGTTGCCGCAGTAGAAGCCGCTCCCCTTCGTGAACAAGTTCGCGATAGCCTTGGCCGCTCCTATGCGACTGGCAAACGTAAAGACGCGGTTGCCCGCGTTTGGATCAAACCAGGTTCCGGTAAAGTAACGGTAAACGGCAAAGACATGCCTGTTTATTTTGCACGCCCCGTGTTCCAAATGATCCTACGTCAGCCTTTCACGGTTGCTGGTGTTGATGGCGAATTCGATGTTGTTGCAACTGTTAAAGGCGGCGGTCTTTCCGGCCAAGCTGGCGCGGTTAAGCACGGTATCTCTAAAGCGCTTCAACTTTATGAACCCTCCTTGCGCGCAGCCCTGAAAGCTGCTGGCTTCCTCACACGCGATAGCCGCGTTGTTGAGCGTAAGAAGTTCGGTAAAGCAAAAGCCCGTAAGAGCTTCCAGTTCTCCAAGCGTTAATTGGCTTCGAGTACTTTACTCTACAAAAAAGACAAAGGGTTCGCATTTTGCGAGCCCTTTTTCTTTGCCCCGCGGATTATATGTTAAGGCTTTACAACTACAGCTCTCTGATTATTCTAAAGAAAATACAACGGGCGGCTCTATGAAACTGACTGGAAAACTTCTCGCGTTCGTGATTGTCACCGCTTCGGTACTTGTCGCGTGCGATGCGCCGCCGAAACGTTTGACTGACGAAGAGCGCGCAACACGTGAGGCGGCACGTGAAGCTAAAAGATTTGCAGATGGCGAGGCTGCGGTCGAAGCCTGCAAGGCTTCCCGTTGCGAACGTTTGGACCTAGATGGAACACGGCTGAACGACTTCACGGTGCTAAATGATATGAGCCATGTCAAAGCGCTGATGATCAGCAGAACGAACTTCGCTAATCTAAGCGACATCGCAAACCTGACAGAGCTTCAAGAGCTTCATATGTCGTATACCGACGTTCCGGACTTGAACGGGCTCAGCGCTTTTTCGAATTTGGATATTCTTCACATGGAAAGTTTACGCGAAAAACCAAGCCTTGAGCCGCTATCGACTCCGGCGCTCACTGGCTTGGTTGAACTGGCGTTGTCTCCCCAAAAGGAAAACAGCATCGCTTTTGTCACCAATATGAAGTCCCTCAAGCGGTTCAGGTTTGGGTATGGTGAAGTCGGCAATCTCAAACCCCTTAGTGGGCATCCTTCATTGGAGAAGTTGTCGTCGAATGCAGATATTCTTCAATGGCAGCGCGGGCTGTTGCAGCTTCCGCGACTGAAAGAGTTTTACGTTGACTATAGTATGAAAAACCTTGATCCCGGTATACGGGACGCCTTGGAAGAAAAAGGGCTGCTCGTCTATGCGCCCCCCATGGTCATGTGTTGAGGTTCTCCTTTGAGGCCTGATTTTTTGCCTTTAGAAGCTAAATTTCAAACGTCCGGATCAACCAACCCGAGGCCGCGCAGATAAATCCCGATACCACTTTCCAAAAGGTCTTCGGGTGGGAAAGGGGCGATGGTGCCCGGTGCGCCGCGGGCAAAAAGCTCAACGACTCCATGGCTTAAGGCCAATATATGGGCCGAGAACATGCTCGCGGGCGGGCGTTTGTCTGCGGGAATGTGTTTGGACAATTCGTGGGCCGCGTGTTCCAACGTGCCTTTGGCCTTTCTTGCCGCTGCCGCGAGTTCGGGTGTGCGGTTGACAGAAATTCCGCTCTCAAACATCGCCACATAATGCCCTGGATGGCGGCGTGCAAACGCGAGATAGGCGCGACCCGTAGCTTCAAAGCTTGCCAACGCTGAGGGTTGGCCCGTTGCATAGGCGTATTCCATCAATTCTCCAAAGATTTCATACCCTTGGCGCGCCACTTCCGCGATCAAATCCTCGCGTCCCTCAAAATGCCGATACACAGCAGCGGGGGTCACACCCGCCGTTTTAGCAGCTTCAGACAAGGTAAACCCAGTGGGGCCTTTGGTCTCGATAAGGCTCAGAGCTGCTTCGACCAATGCTTGTTTGAGATTGCCGTGATGATATCCACGTTTTTTAACCATTCCACATTTCCGGTCCACCACAAATCGAGTAATCAATTTCTGGTATTTCTGATTTCTCTTTATAATCAATGCATTTCAGTATGGACTTAATGGTCTCAAGGCGCGCGCGACGTTTGTCATCGGCGCGGATAACGGTCCAAGGTGCGAATTCCGTATGGGTCCGCGTCAGGGTTTCGGTTATGGCTTCGCTATAAGCGTCCCATTTTTTCA
Source organism: Falsihalocynthiibacter sp. S25ZX9 (assembly GCF_041205405.1). Lineage (NCBI taxonomy): Bacteria > Pseudomonadati > Pseudomonadota > Alphaproteobacteria > Rhodobacterales > Roseobacteraceae > Falsihalocynthiibacter > Falsihalocynthiibacter sp. S25ZX9. The sequence continues at coordinate 167,369 of NZ_JBGFCD010000008.1, read as the reverse complement.
GGCCCTCAACGTCAATCCAGCTAAGTTTCCATTGCTTTAGCGGGTCTTGCTCACGTTCAAGAAATCGTCGCAACTGCTCTGCACGACCCACGTTGAGCCAGATTTTGACCAAGTGATAGCCCTCGTCCGCCAACAGACGCTCGAAGTCGGGAAGCTGGGCAAAGAAATGGGCGCGTTGATCGGGTGTACAGAAGCCAAAAACATGCTCCACAACGCCGCGATTGTACCAGCTGCGATCAAACATCCTGACCTCACCTTTGGTGGGTAAATGATCGACATAGCGTTGAAAATACCACTCGCCAGCTTCGCGTTCTGTTGGTTTGGGTAGGGCAACGTTCTTAGCAATACGCGGATTGAGGTTCTCTCTGAGGCGCGAAATCGCCCCGCCTTTGCCAGCCGCGTCCCGCCCTTCAAACAGCACCACAAGACGTTTGCCACTGGTGATGAAATCGGACTGCAATTTGACCAATTCTAACTGAAGTTGCTCCATTTGCGCGTCATAAGCTTTACGCCCCATCAGTTTTTTATAGGGATAAGCCGGCGCAAGAATATCTTTTGCACCTGCGTTCTCAATCGATTTTCGGATCTCGTCGGGTGCTTCATTTTTGTAGAAATGGGTTATGTCGCCAACAAACGGTAAATCCATCGCGGGGCTCCTCGCTTTTTTTTAAGTATGACGTGCAGTTAGCCGCAATTCAATCAGCTTAGGTCCCGATTTCGTCCATATTGTATTTTGTCGTTTGGTAAATTTCGTTTAACCAATTGCCATAAAGCAAATGTGCGTGGCTGCGCCAACGGTTTTGCGGCACTTGGCTTGGGTCATCGTTCGGGTAATAGTTTTGTGGAATATTGATCGCCGTTCCCGTCTCGATATCGCGGTCATATTCCTGTTTAAGCGTGTCTGAATCATACTCAAAATGGTTAAAGATATAGAGCACGCGATGGTCGGGATCTTCAACCAAACAGGGGCCTGCGTCCTCGCTTCCCAAAAGCGTTGTGAGGTTTTTTGCTGTGTCGATTTCGTCTTGGTGGATTTCGGTCCAGCGACTTACCGGAATGACGCAATCGTCTGAAAAACCACGCAAATACTGGGAGCTGGGGTTAAGGTTTTGGTGGCGAAAACAACCAAATAGCTTGTGATCCAACAGGTGTTTGTTGATTCCGTGGAGATGGTGGATCATGGCCATGCCCCCCCAACAAATCCCAAATGTGGAATGCACGTTGGTTTGTGTCCAGTCCATAATGCGGCACAGTTCGTCCCAATAGGTGACGTCCTCAAAATCCAAATGCTCAATCGGCGCGCCAGTAATCAAGAGGCCGTCAAATTTGCGGTCCTTGATTTCGTCGAACGTGCGATAAAACGTTTCCATATGTTCCGCAGTGGTGTTTTTTGTTTGGTGCTCGCTCATACGGATCAAGGTCAGGTCAATTTGCAACGGCGTCGCCCCGATCAGACGCGCAAACTGGGTTTCGGTCTGAATTTTCTTGGGCATCAGATTAAGAAGACCGATTTGCAACGGGCGAATATCTTGGCGTGCGGCAAGTTGTTCATCCATCACCATCACGCCCTCGCTCGAGAGAACCTCATAAGCGGGAAGGGAGGATGGAATCTTAATCGGCATGGGAAACTCTTTTCTGAGATTGGTCTAATTAGATAGGTCGCTTAGGAGCGGTTCTCAAGGGTATCAGAAACCAAAGCGTTGAAATCGTCAGGCGATTTGAGGCGGGCGACTTCGCTTGCGGGAACGGAAATGCCCCAATTATCGGCCATTGCTTGATAGCGTGGTTGACGCGCTGTAAGGGCGGCACGATATGCGGCTCGGATGAAGTCATTTGGATTAACATCCTCCGGTTTCACGCTGTTTTCTTTGAGGTATTCGTCCCAGAACGGGAGGAGAAAACTGGCCTGATAGCACATGGGTTTGGGCGACGCATTGAAGCGCGCGATCAAGGCCTCGGTATGTTCATTCCCGCCTTCGATCCAAATCATCAGGGTGCTGTCTGACAGCGTTTTGAGGGTTGGGTCGAGGGGATTCCACGGGTCAACGACTTCGCAAATAGAACCACCAGAGTCGCAGATGAAATTGTCATAACCATAAAGCTCGGTCGCACGCTTGATGAAATACGGCGTGTCCATCAGCGCACTCACCTCGGCGATGTGGTGCTGTTTTTGTCGCCGCATATATTCGTCTATCGGCAGACCGCCCAAGGCGGAGCTGCCCGGTTTTCCGAGGTATGTCGAAAGGGGCGCGAGGTTTTCAAATGTGAGGTTTGAGGCAATGTAAATGCTGTCGCTAAGAAGGAGTTCCGCGAGAAACGGGTCCAGCAACGCATGCGCCTTGAAATTGTCGACGATAAATTCGCCCATGTAGCGCGTGCCGATCCGATAATCGATGGAATAGTGGAACCAGTCGCCGGACGCGCGCAACATATTAGAGATATAAGTTTTTCCAAGACCAGACATCCCAAAAAGCAGGGCGTGTTTATTGGGGTTTTCGGACCATTCTTGGGCGGAGGGGATCATGGAGGTGGCTTTCGATTGCTTCCTCTCCGTCCTACCCAGCGCGAGGAGGGCGGTCAATTGCTAGAAACAGAAAAGGGCCCGCCGTTGCCGGTAGGCCCAGTTCATAATCAGGTGTTTTGCCGTGTTTAGAGTGCGAACCCAATCCGCAAACCAAAGGCCAGCGCATTGTTGTCTTGGAAGCTCGATGCTGGGCCACCCAAACCAAGGGTGGTTTCCGCATCGCCAATCATGACATATTTCACGCCTGCCGTGATTTTCATGTTTTCGCGCGTATAGGTTCCGCCGAGACCCACCGAGAATTGTCCGTCGGTTGGGTTGAGGTTGGACTGGTAGCCGCCATTGGATTTTTCATAACCCGCAGAGATGGCGCCCGACCAAGAGTCGCTAAATTTACGTCCAACGCCAAGGGTGTAGGTGAAAACGTCGTCCTCGTAGGATACCAGCGAACCGCCACCTGTGAGGGTCGAATAGTCGGTTGGGGAAATGTCATAATCCGACCAGTTAACCCACCGAATGGAGCCGAAAACCAACGTGTCTTCTGCGACACCGGATTGGAATTCGAGGTTCACAGATTGTGGTGAATTCACCTCGGTTACGGAGGTGTTATCCGCGCCCAAGGCTGCCGAGGACTCGGTGGTTTCAAGGTCGTGGGAGATTTTCGAGTTGTAGGTCAATGCGACCCGCAAAGCGATGTCCGGACGCTCATATGCAGCCCCAACCAAGTAGCCGAACGCGCCATTTTTGCTGCCAACGGCGTCATATGATGACACAAACGGGATATTCGCGGTAGCTTCGAGGGTTTCGTAGCGCAGACCGCCGAAAACGCTGTAACCTTCGTTGATATTATATTTCAGGATACCAGTGATGGCCGCCGTGTTAAGTTCGGCAACGGATCCCGTCGCAAAATAGGGAGCCGAGGGATAGGCAACATTGGCACCGAAGGGTTGGTCGATGATGATTGCTGCATCCAGTTTGTCGCTAAAGCTGTGCTTATATGCGCCCGAAAACTGGGTATAAGCAGGAGCCATATCGCCCGACGCACCCCCTGGAGTTGGCGAATATGCTGTGCCGACGCCCGAGATACTTGGGTTTACTGTGCCGACAGAAACTTCAACATAGTTTCCCTCTTCAAAAAGAATGGCAGTGCTTTGATAGGAGCGATCTACACCACCCGCGAGTGCGGCGCTGGTGGTCGTGGCCATGAGGACCGCGGTGGTTGTTATAAGTTTCATTTTCCCCTCCCTGGGAATGTTCAGACATCTATGAGTGAAGTCGGTGTGAAGATGCCGCTTAGGGGGCATCCAAGTCAAATTTGACGCCGCGTAACCATTTTGGGACGTTAAGTTTTGCAGAAAGTACCGCAACGTAATTGTGTTATTTCAGTCACCGGTTTCTTATAACTGAACTGTTGGGTTTAGCTTTGAGCCTCCCGTGAAATCCGCGACTCATGCACAAGATTAAGATAATTTGCACTAAAGATAATAATCGCTCCGATCCATACATAGATGTCGACGGTTTCGTTAAACAAGATAAACCCTAATATTGCGATAACCGGCAGACGGGCAAAATCGATCGGCATAATGGACGCCGCAGGGGCTAAGGATAACGCCCGCGTTAAGCATAAGTGCGCCATCAACCCCATGAGGCCAACGATAATCACCGCAGGTACGAGGGAGAGGCTGGGCAGAGCAATCTCGCCGTCATAGCCCGACATCACAACGCCAAAAACTGCTTGTGTGACGGTGAGGTAGAACATGATCGCCGTGATTGACTGAGTGCGGGTCAGGCGACGTGTCAATAGGCTCGTGAGGGCAAAACAAATGGCAGCCAAGGCCGCGAGGCCTTCGCCTAAGGACAAGTTGCCAAATGTGGGGCGCGTTACAATCAAAATCCCAGCGAAGCCGACCAATGCTGTCAAAGCGCGGCTTCCGGTAAGTTTTTCCCCCAAGATGAACGGAGCGAGAAGCAACACCCAAACGGGCGATGTGAACTCAATGGCAAACACTTTGGCGATTGGAATGAGGAAAAGAGCTGCGAACCAAAGGTTTTGCCCCGTAAAATGAAACAGATTGCGCACCAGATGTTGACGAAAATAGCGCAACGTGATTTCGGAGTGGCGTTTGGACCACAGGATATAGCCGCAAACAATGACCACACCCGTAAAAGAGCGGTACATCATCAACTCAAACGTATCCAATTCCTGCATGACCGCGCGCCCCGCGATGGCCATTGCGCTAAAGGCAAACACGGCCCCACACATCCAAAACGCAGCATGGATAAAATCCGCATGGGCGGTGTTTTTTGACGGAGGGATCATAGTTCAGTCCAAACTAGTTTTAACGTTTTTGAACGAACCAATAAGATTGATAGGGATCGTTGAGGGAGCGGTCTTGCTTCACAATTTTGAGGTCGGGGAATTGCGCGTGGAACCACGCAACGGTCATGGATGTGTCGCCGTAAGTTACATCCCCGTCAACTGTTTCTCGGCTATGGGGAACAAAAGCAAACCCGTCTGCAACGTGTGACGCTTCACAGTGCGCACGCTGTTGGGGGGCGGTTTCTTTGAAATGCTGTGCCCAATACTCGATCTCGCGCGTTGTGATAAGGAGAACGCTATCCGCAGTGAGATATTTTGCTACCGTTGAGATTCCCGCGCGCGTGGCACGTTCAGAAAGGTGCGTAAACACCGAGAAGGCAAAGATAAAATCAAATCGCGCATCACCGACGGGCAAGTCTGTGGGTAAATAATCAGAGACCGCGAAATTTGTGGTTAGGCCATCGTTTTTACAGATTTCGATGGAGCGATCCCAAGGGTCGACGCCGAAGTAGTTTTCTTCCTCGGTAAAGAAATACATCATGCGGCTGATGCGGCCATAGCCACAACCAAAGTCCAGAATTTTGGCGTCTGACAGGGATTTCCCTGAAATTTCAGAGTAGTTATAGGCCGCAGATCGCACGAAATCGAGCGTTTGCGTCAAAAGGAACGCGCCGCTGTTGCCAGTCCAATTGCGTTGAACCTCGGTCTCGGCCATGCGCGGAAGCAAGGCCGACAACTTGGGGTAAGTCGCATCGGGCAGCGAAATAAGAAACAGTCCGAAATCCGACAACCCCAACTCCCGAAGACGCGCAAGTGCTTCGCCCCGCGTTGATTGCGCGGTCAGGTCGGACTCTATCTTCGCAAGCAAGTCACTGCTTTGGGAAAACAAGACGGGTTCGACGGGCGCAGGAGCCTGTGGAGCTAATCTCGCGCGTAAACGTTGCTTTATTCCCACTCGATCGTACCAGGAGGTTTTGAGGTGATATCATAGGTCACACGGTTGATGCCCTGAACTTCATTGATGATCCGCGTCGCGGTTTCGCCAAGAAATTCATGGGTGAATGGATAATAATCCGCCGTCATTCCGTCCACCGACGTGACTGCGCGCAAAGCACAGGCGAAATCATAGGTGCGCCCATCGCCCATCACACCGACGGTGCGCACAGGGAGAATGGCGACGAAAGCTTGCCAAATCTCGTCATAAAGACCGTGTTTGCGGATTTGATCGATATAAACGGCATCCGCTTCGCGCAGGATCTCAAGTTTGGCGCGGGTAATCTCACCGGGGCAACGGATCGCAAGGCCAGGCCCTGGGAAGGGATGACGGCCAATAAAGCTCGCGGGAAGGCCAAGCTCACGGCCCAGCGCACGGACCTCATCCTTGAACAATTCGCGCAAGGGTTCCACAAGTTTAAGACCCATCTTCTCAGGCAGGCCGCCCACATTGTGGTGGCTTTTGATCGTCACCGAAGGCCCGCCGGAAAAGCTCACGGATTCAATCACATCGGGGTACAACGTGCCCTGAGCGAGGAATTCCGCGCCTTCGATTCCATTGGCGTATTTCTGGAACACATCAATAAACAAGCCACCGATGATTTTGCGCTTGGTTTCGGGATCAGATTGCCCGTCGAGCGCGCCCAGAAACAGCTCTTTTTCATCCGCATAGATCAGCTTGATTTTATAATTGTCGCGGAACATTTTCACGACTTCTTCGGCCTCATCCTTGCGCAGCAAACCGTGGTCAACAAACACACAGGTCAGCTGATCACCAATCGCTTCGTGGATCAAAACCGCTGCGACCGAGCTGTCTACGCCGCCCGACAACCCACAGATAACCTGCTTGTCACCGACTTGTTCGCGGATTGCGTCAATCGCTTGTTCGCGGTACGCGCCCATGGTCCAATCGCCTGTAAAGCCTGCCATTTTGACAAAATTTTCGTAGAATTTCGCGCCATTAGGGGTATGGTGAACTTCAGGGTGGAACTGCACCGCATAGAAACCGCGTGCCGTGTCTGCGGTGATCGCGAAAGGAGCGTTTGGCGAGGTGCCATATACTTCAAACCCGGCAGCGATGGCGCTCACGTGGTCGCCGTGGCTCATCCATACCTGCTCTTTGTCTTGTGCAAACCAGCCGTCCAAAAGGTCGATTTTCTCGCCGGTTGGCACAACATAGGCGCGCCCAAATTCGGCCGTTCCGTGGCCGGATTCAACCTTGCCGCCCAGCATATGCATCATAACTTGTTGACCGTAACAAATGCCCAAAATAGGCACGTCGAGGTCAAATACCTCTTTTGGTGGACGGGGCGATCCCTCGTCAATCACGCTGGCGGGGCCGCCTGACAGGATCACCGCTTTTGGCGCAAATTCGGCCAAGAAAGCAGGAGTCACTTTTTGAAACGGATGGATTTCACAATAGACAGAAAGCTCGCGCAGACGACGCGCAATGAGCTGCGTCACTTGGGACCCAAAGTCGATGATTAGCAGGCGCTCATGCGAAGGAATATCATTCATTATTTGGCAATAATGTGCATGGGCGTTCTGTGCAAGTGGTTGCGACCCTCGGGCGGCAATTTGCGTGTAATTTTTAAACTGCACATGGAATTAAACACAAATGTCGCTTTCCGTCCAAAAATGTCTGTTTTTAACACCGCCAAAGGCAGCGGTCATGAGAACAAAAGTAAACATCGGTATAGGAGACGTTTATGACGTTAGAATCAGGTCGCAAACGGGGAGGCGGCGGTTCTGCGCGTCGTGCCGCACGCAGTGCCGTAAGTTTTGAGACTGCACCCGTCATTGATCGCGCGATCCCAAATTACGAAATCCTCAACGAGGAAGCGCTTCAAATAATCGAGCGCAACGCCGAAACGATTTTGGCAGAAACAGGTGTGAATTTCCTCGAAAATCCGGAAGCGTTGGAGCTTTGGCGCGCGGCTGGTGCGCAAATTGAGGATGATCGCGTGCGGATTCCCCGTGGATTGGCGCGGGAATTGTGCAAAACAGCGCCGTCGAGTTTTATCCAGCATGCGCGCAATCCCGAACGGAATGTGGAAATCGGCGGCAAAAAACTGGTGCTCGCGCCTGTTTATGGTCCGCCCTTCGTGCGCGACCTTGAGGGCGGGCGCCGCTATGCCACCATGGCGGATTTCGAGAATTTCGTGCGTTTGGGTTATATGTCCAAATTCTTGCACCATTCCGGCGGAACCGTGTGTGAGCCGACCGATGTACCAGTGAACAAGCGGCATCTCGACATGCTATTGGCGCATATGACGTTGAGCGATAAGCCTTTTATGGGATCGGTCACCGAACCTAGCCGCGCTCAAGACAGTGTGGAGATGTGTGAAATTCTGTTCGGCAAGGACTTCGTTCGGGACAATACGGTGATGACGTCGCTCATCAATATCAACTCACCGCTCTCGTTTGACTCGATTATGATGGGGTCGCTTGAGGTCTATGCGCGTGCAAATCAGGCTTGCATCATCTCGCCCTTCGTTGTTGGCGGGGCGATGGCGCCTGTTTCCGTCGCGGGGACATTGGCGCAGGTTTTGGCCGAGGTTATGGCAGGCGTTGCCTATAGCCAGCTGATCCGCAAAGGCGCTCCGGTTATTTTCGGGACATTTGTGACGTCGATTGACATGAATTCGGGTGCACCGACCTTTGGCACACCAGAAGCTTCACAAATCCTTTACGGTGCGGGCCAGCTCGCGCGCCGCCTTAACCTTCCGTTTAGGTCTGGTGGCGGGCTCTGTGGCTCAAAGCTGCCTGATGCGCAGGCGGGATATGAAACCGCAAATACCCTCAACGCGGCCCTGTTGGGCGGCGTGAACTTCATGCTCCATGCCTGTGGTTGGCTTGAAGGCGGGCTTGTAGCTTCGCTTGAGAAGTTTGTTCTTGATGCGGACCAACTGGGGGCTTTGCACAAACTCGCTGAAGGCGTTGCGATAGATGAAAACGCCCAAGCTATGGACGCGATCGTTGAAGTTGGGCCGGGGGGGCACTTTTTAGGGTGCGCCCATACCCAAGCAAATTATCAGTCGGCCTTTTGGCGCAGTAATGTCCTCGACTATAAACCCTTTGAGACGTGGGAAGACGAAGGCGCGCGGGATAGCCAATCTTTGGCCGCGACGAAGGTGAAACAACTGCTCTCAGACTACCGTGCTCCAGCACTTGATCCCCTAATCGAGCGAGCCCTTAGGAGCTATGTAGCTGAAAAGAAAGCCTCTGTTCCAGATTCGTTCTTATAGACACAATTTACCTCAAATTGGGGCGGAAATTGGTTTTCCGCCCTTTATGCTGTCCGCACTGCTAATAATTTTGCTTCGCCCATAAGCGCAACAAGCATCTCAATATGCAGCATTACACTGTAACTTGCGTCGCCCAATTTCCGCTTTTCTTCAAGAATCTGTTCCTCACTCATGAGGGTAATTACGGCCTGTCCAGGGCCCGGAAGACGTGCGTCTTTGATCAGGCGTGGAAGGTGACGGTCCCTATTATACTCGCTTAAACCGTGGCGTGCGGCCCGAACGAGGAGGCGAGGGCGGTTCAACATTTTCAGCATGGTTAGGATATCATTCATGGTCTTCTCCGTGAGTTTTTGATGTCTACACAGAATGACTCAACTTAAGCGTGTGTTGCGGATGAAAATAATCGCCGAACGTTAGTTTACCGATTGTTTAGCATTTGGAAACAATCATAGCGAAGTCACAAGATTTTAACGAGGGCGTAACCAATTGAAACATCATTCCTTCCTACAAAATCGCCATAAGACCATTGCCAACTCAAGGAGACTGTAATGGGGGAAAATTTGGATAGCAGACCGGTTCGTACGTTGCTGCCCCACTGGGTACCGGATGCCGCTGAACGCTATTTACTTCACACGGAAACGGGTCTGTCCATTCGTGCCGTGGCACGAAACGCTGGATGCCACGCGTCCACTGTTTTGCGTCAAATCCGCCGGTTTGAAAACCGTCGCGATGATATTCTAATCGACAAGGCTCTGCGCGACTTGGGCAAAGCACATTTTCCCAACAGCCCTATAAACAAGGATACCCAGATGGCTGCGCCCAAACGAAACCCAAACCAAACTGCCTCTGATATTGAGCTGCATTCCGAGGCGCAACGGGTGTTGCGACGCCTTTGTGAAACAGGGGCGGTTTTGGTCGTTGCTGGGAATATGGATAAGGCAGTTGTGCTGCGGGATCTTCCCGGTGGGAAATCTGCGCGCACGGCAATTGTTGATCGTCATATTGCCGAGGCGATGGCGCTCAAAGAATGGATAAAATGCAAAAAATCCGGTAAAATCGCCCAGTATGAAGCGACGGTTTCTGGCCGTAGTTTCCTGAAATCCACAATGGATGCCCCAAACCGTATGGGCGGGATGGCACATGGGTTTGCCGAGGCCCCCACGCGTTTTGATGCCGCTCCCACCACATGGTCCAATGATCGTGACGAAGACCGGCCGATTAAGCGCTATACTTTGGCGGAAAGTCCACTGATCGCCTTGGCTCGTCGCCGTGACAAAACCGGTAAGCCCTTTTTGAACGACGATTTAGTCGCAGCGGGCGAGCGGCTTCGGGAAGATTTCGAATTGGCTCAAATGGGGCTTCAGGACCAAAAGATTTGGGAGCAATATTTGATGCAAATCGAAGATGGCTCAACGGTTCCGACGCCCACGTTTCGCAATGAAAAACAAAAGGCCGCCCATGATCGCACCCGTGAGGCGCTGCGGGATTTGGGGCCGGGACTTGGGCATGTCGTTTTGCGGTGTTGCTGTTTCCTTGAGGGGATTGAAACCACCGAAAAAGAGATGGATTGGGCCGCGCGGAGTGGCAAAATCGTGCTCAAGATCGCCTTGCAACGGTTGGCTTTTCACGCGACGAAGTCCTATGGAAAACACGGACCGATGATTGGTTGATGCGCAAAATATACGAAAACAAAAAAGGGCCTTTCCAATGGAAGGCCCTTTTCGTGTCTATAAAACGTGAAGCCTTAAGCCGCGACTGATTTCTCTGCGCGGAGCCAGTTCAACAGGTTTTCTGGTGAGGACTCGCCATAGGTATCCTCAGTGCCATTGTCGGCAATGCCGGGTTCTGCGAACCAGCCCTCGATCACACCGTCATTCACGATGGCTGCATAGCGCCACGACCGCATGCCAAAGCCTACGTTGGATTTCTCAACCAGCATGCCCATTTTGCGGGTAAATTCGCCGGAACCGTCGGGAATGACGTTGACGTTTTTAAGGTCTTGGCTCTGGGCCCATTTGTTCATCACAAAGCTGTCGTTGACGGACAAACAATAGATGCCCTCGATGCCTTCATGTTGGAAGTCAGCAAAGCCTTTTTCAAACCCTGGGAGCTGAAACGTCGAGCAAGTTGGCGTAAACGCACCGGGGAGGGCGAACAAAATAACGCGTTTGCCAGCGAAATAATCGCGGGTTGTTTTGTTTTCCCAGCGGAACGGATTGTCGCCGCCAATAGACTCGTCGCGAACGCGGGTGTGAAATGTTACGTCTGGAAGTTTTGCGCCAATTTGCATGTCTGCTCCTGTCGTGTTTTTGAATTCGAATGCGGTTTATAACGATTCTAAGTAGCGTGCAATGGCGTGGCTTCAAGGCTGAATCCGTTTGGAATTTTAGTTTTCTTACTTAAAGCGGTGCGACAAAAAGGCCGCCCCGAAGGACGGCCTTGTATTGCGCGACTTTGTGCTATGTGGGTTAAGCTGCGTCTGCGCGGGTAATGCCTGCGCCGTAAAGCACGCCTGCCAGCGCACCACCTGCGAGTGGTGCCACGATGAAAACCCAAAGTTGGGCGAGGGCGGTTCCTCCTGCGAACAACGCAGGTGCAATGGAGCGCGCAGGGTTCACCGAAACACCCGTAACGTTGATGCCAACAAGGTGGATGCCCAATAACGTCAAGCCAATTGCCAGACCTGCAAAAGCTGCCGGTGCGCCTTTTTCCGTTGATCCAAGAATGACGGTCACAAAGATAAATGTCGCGACGATCTCGAATATTAGCGCGGCAACGAGGGTATATTCCCCATTATAACCAACTCCATATCCGTTTTGACCAAGGCCATTTGCGGCAACGGAATAGTCCGCTTTTCCCGATGCAATTAAATATACAGCCGTGATGGCAAGGATGGCGCCGACAATTTGCGCCACAGAATAACGGATGAATTCCCCCACATTCATGCGGCCCGACGTGACCATCCCCAACGACACTGCTGGGTTAAGATGCGCGCCAGAAATCGCGCCGATGCCATAGGCGGCAGCCACAATTGAAAGGCCAAACGCCATGGAAATACCAACGTGCCCAATCTCAAAGCCTAGCACTGCTGCGCCGCACCCAAAAAACACCAATACAAAGGTGCCAAATACTTCTGCAATTTCTTTTTTCATAATATATCCCTCCATTGGAAGCTTACGCCCCCCTATTGCAAGCCCGTTATGCATATGTAACTTGGCTCTGGTAGCCACATGAAAAAGCGATATATTGTGGTTAATCAAGGGAAATATTCTATGCGTGATCTTAAAATACCGGCCGAACGTCATCCTGAAAAGGCAAAACGTCCGGACAATCCACAGCCCAAGAAGCCAAGCTGGATCCGCGTAAAGGCGCCCGGCGGCAAAGGCTATGCTGAAACGCATAAGATTATGCGCGAGAATAAGCTGACCACGGTTTGCGAAGAAGCGGGCTGTCCGAACGTTGGCGAATGTTGGTCCCAAGGGCATGCCACGATGATGATTATGGGCGAGGTTTGTACCCGCGCATGTACTTTCTGTAACATCGCGACGGGCAAACCCCCCGAGGATTTGGATGCGTTTGAACCGGGCCGTGTTGCCCATGCGGTCAAGAAATTGGGCCTAAATCACGTGGTGATTACCTCTGTGGATCGCGACGATATTGAGGATGGTGGTGCCGAACACTTCGCCCAGACCATCCGCGCCATTCGCAAGCAATCGCCCAATACAACGATCGAAATTCTGACGCCCGACTTTATTCGCTGTGACCCAAAGGTTCTCGAAATCGTTGTTGAGGCGCGTCCTGATGTGTTCAATCACAATCTCGAAACGGTGCCCGGCCTTTATCCCGAAGTCCGCCCCGGTGCGCGCTATTTCCATTCTCTGCGCCTTTTGCAGAGGGTTAAAGAAATGGACCCGTCGATGTTTACCAAATCGGGTATCATGGTCGGTCTTGGCGAAGACAAGCAAGCCGTGATGCAAGTCATGGAAGACATGCGCGCCGCCGACATCGATTTCCTGACCATTGGTCAATATCTTCAGCCAACGCCCAAGCACCACGCGATTGATCGGTTTGTGACGCCCGAAGAATTCAAAACCTATGAAAAAGCCGCCTATGGCAAAGGGTTCCATATGGTTTCAGCCACGCCGCTCACCCGCAGTTCCTACCACGCTGGGGACGATTTCGCGCGCTTGCGGACGGCGCGTTTACAGAAATTGGGGCGTTGAGCGCGAACCTCAACTGGGTTCGGGATTTACGGCACGCGTTGCACGTGATCGCGGAAGTCTCGGGTCAAGAACATAAAACTTCGGCGCTTATTGCGCAGGAGTTGAAGCGGTTTTCTCCCGATAAGATTCTAAAATCCGTCGGCGGGCAGGGTGTTATTGCCCTTTTTCATGGCGCGCAAGCTGGCCCGACAATTGGATTTCGCGCCGAGCTTGACGCGTTGCCGATTTATGAGTTGTCAGACATTTCCTACCGCTCCGAAAACGACGGTGTTGCGCATTTATGTGGGCATGACGGGCATATGTGCATGGTACTTGCCCTTGCCGAAGAGCTGTCAAAACAGCGGCCCAAGTCAGGCACTGTCGCACTCATTTTCCAACCCGCCGAGGAAACAGGGCAGGGTGCAAAAGCCCTTGTTCAAGATCCGAAATTCGCGGCGTTAAAGCTGGATTACCTGTTTTCACTCCACAACGCACCCGGACAGGATGTGGGGAAAATTCAAATTCCGGCAACGTCTGCCAATTGCGCTTCTCGGGGTTTGAAAATTATGCTGACGGGAAAAACCAGCCACGCGGCGGCTCCCCATGACGGGCTATCCCCCATGCCAACCGTTGCCCGTCTGATGCCTGCTTTGGCCGCACTTGCGGACCCTTCCGGAGGAGTCCAATCGCCCGATTTCTCGCTCGTAACCCTGACGCATGCAACGCTCGGAAAGCCAACCTTTGGAATCGCGCCCGGTTATGCTGAGATTTGGGCCACCCTGCGCAGTCGCTCGGACGCGGCAATGGAAAACCTGTGCCAACAGGCCGAAACCCTTGCGACTCAGGCTGCGGCCGAAGTTGGACTTGAGCTGGAATTTTCCTACCATGACGTTTTTGACGCCTGCGAAAATCACCCTCAGGCGGTAAACCTGTTAAAAAAATCCCTGCGAAAGGCGCAAATTCCTTTTGAAATAGCCCAACAGCCGCAACTTTGGTCCGAGGATTTCGGGCAATATTCACAGTCAGCACACACGGCGATGTTCTGGCTTGGGTCGGGTACAGATCAACCCCAACTTCATACGCCAACCTATGATTTCCCAGACGAGATTTTACCCGTAGGAACGGGCGCTTTTCTGGCGGTAATCCGAGAATACCTAGGATAATCGCCTAATTCTGAACCTTAATTTTGGACGGGCGTTCGCTGCTCAACTCTTGCGGCCAACCAACCCAACGCTCCACAGAATAAATAGCACCACAGGCCAAAACCACCCCAAATACCACCAAAACGCGCCGCTTTGACGGCGGCTTATCCGTCCATAAACGTATGCGAAGAAATTGGCGCGGGTTAAGGCTCATGATCTATTCCTCAGTAAAACGAACTTTGCCGATATACGGGAGATTGCGATTTCGTTGAGCAAAATCAATGCCATATCCGACGACGAATTCGTCTGGGATTTCAAAGCCGGTCCAGTCGGCGCGGAAATTAACCTCGCGTCGTTCGGGTTTATCAAGCAAAGCGCAGGTTTTTAGGCGCGCTGGGTTCCGGCTTAACAACATATGCGTGACATGCGAGAGCGTGTGCCCCGTATCGACAATGTCCTCTACAACCAGGACATCGCGGCCTTCAATCGCACCGCGCAAATCTTTCAAAATGCGCACTTCGCGACTGCTCTCTGTGCTATTCCCATAGGAGGACGCCTCGAGAAAATCGACCTCTACGGGCAAATCCAATTCGCGCACAATGTCGGCGATAAACACAAAGGAGCCGCGCAAAAGGCCGACAACAATCAATTTATCCGTGTCTCGAAACTCGGCTTCAATCTCGTGGGCGAGTATTTCAATCCGAGCCGCAATCGATTTGGCCGAGATCATTTGGTCGATGACATATGGACGCGTTGGCATGAAACCCCCCTTGCATTTGGGCGCGGAGTACACGAAATGGGGGGGCAACGCCATGTAAAAATTGGAAACACAATGTCTAGCCACCAAGAAACGCGCATATTGCCCTATTCCGCCGAGCAGATGTACGATTTGGTCGCTGATGTGGCAAAATACCCAGAGTTCCTACCGTGGTGTAGTGGTGCACGCATTCGTTCCGTTACGCCGATTGACGGCGGCGACGAGGTTCTTGCGGACCTTGTGATCAGCTTCAAAGTGTTTCGCGAGCGTTTTGGCAGTCGCGTGCGTTTGTTTCCCGCGCAAAGCTTGATTGAGACAGAATATCTTGATGGTCCATTTAAATACCTCAAAAGCCATTGGAAATTCCGTGACATTGATGCTGGTGGTTGCGAAGTAGAGTTCTATGTGGATTTTGAGTTCAAAAACATCATTCTGCAGAAACTCATCGGTGTCGTTTTTAACGAAGCCATGCATCGCATTGTGAGAGCCTTTGAAATCCGTGCCAAGTATTTATACCCGATGCCTTAAAGGTCCCTATTGGAGTTCCTTTTTGTTTTTTGACTAGGAAGGATAACAATGTCTGAAAATAGGAAGAAAAAATGAAGGAAGTCATACTACACATCGGAATGCACAAAACAGGATCGTCATCCATTCAGGCGAGCCTTGAAAACTACTCCGATGACACCACGACTTATGCACGCTTTGAGGAGACTAACCACTCAATGGCGCTCTCCACTATTTTTTCCGAAACGCGATATGACTATCATCTCTGGAAGATTGTGGGCCTTTCCAAAGATGAGATTGATGACAAAAAGAGACACTATCTAGAGGTTCTTGAAAAAGATTTAGTTGATCCCAAATTTGAAAGGTTAATCATTTCTGGAGAAGGCATTAGCATGCTGCTCTGGGAGGAAAAACGTTCATTGCTTCGCTTCTTTAAGTCTAGAGGTATTCGGGTCAAGGTTGTCTGTTTTGTGCGTGCGCCCAATGACTTCGCTACATCTGCAATTCAGGAACGTATTAAAGGCGGTGGCCTTAAAACTCTGCCATATATGGACCCTGTCTATAGGCAGCGCTTATTGTACTTTAGTAAAAATCTACCAAAGGAAAGCTTGATCGTAAAAGATTTTGCAGATGTTGTGAGCGAATATGGTGATGTCGTTACGGGCTTTGCAGCTATTTGCGGGTTGGACAGTGAACGCATTGACCGAAAGCGGGTGAATGAATCTTTGTCGGCGACTGCAACGAAGCTTGTGTACCGGCTTAATAAGCTACCTATTACTATTTTCGGTAATCATGACCGCGTTATGGCGAGACAAAAACTAATAAACATTCTATCAATGGCTTTTCCAACTTCAGGTGATGATAAGCTTGATGCTGGCGTCCTGTGCGGGCTTTTGAGTCCTACAGTAGATGATGATGCAAAGTTTCTCCTAGATAGCTTTCACGTGGATTTCACTCAAGTTTCGCATGCGTCAAATTTGGAATCATGCGAAAAATATCTGTCCGATTTGTCGGACATAACGCCAAAACTATTACTTGATGCTTTGAAAAAACAACAAGTCCGATTGCCGCGCTGCAATACGATTGATGAGATTCTAACGAAATTATATCAAGAATGTTTGCAAGAACGCTCTAACGTTTCCAAACTTGAATCTAGTGTCACGCACCTCCGTAATCTTGCATTGAAAACCGGAGAGCAAGGTTGGCTCTTTAGGAGCGGAAAGCATGTGTGGAAGTTTTGGCATCGGAGATAGGGGTAGATTTAGAATGCTTGTTTCCGGTTATAGCTTAGAAAAGCGGCGGAAAAGTTAGTCGGTGCCTTGCGTTTTTCCAATAAAATAGGACCGCGCAGCGAAGCACGGCCCCATTATTGTATTCGCTGACTACGAGTTGAATTCGTAAGCGCGCTCACCGTGTTCTTCGAGGTCGAGGCCATTTGCCTCCATCTCCTCTGTCACGCGGAACATCACGACCATGCTGGCCAATTTGACCAAAACCACAGTGACAACCAGTGTAAATCCGCCCACGATTGCCAGCGAGCCGAGTTGCGCTGTCCATGTGCCATAGCCAAACACCGCAATCATAATCGTGCCGAAAATACCGCCCACACCGTGCACCGCGAACACATCCAATGTGTCGTCTAGCTTGATGCCGTTGCGGATGAAATTCACGGCTTCCTGACACAGAATGCCTGCGATCGCGCCGATAATCATAGCTTCAACAGGGCCGACAAATCCCGAAGCGGGCGTGATTGACGCAAGGCCCGCGATGGTCCCTGTGACAATCCCCACGAGGCTGGCTTTGCCATATTTAACACGTTCCCAGAAGGCCCACGTCAGTGAAGCGGTTGCCGCTGAAATATGTGTGACGGTAATCGCCATAGCTGCGCCGCCGTCTGCTGCGAGTTGTGATCCGCCGTTAAAGCCAAACCATCCAACCCAAAGCATGGATGCGCCGAGCATCACCAATGGCGGCGAGTGGGGCGGCTTGGTCGCCACCCTGCGCGCGCCCAACATCACCGCCAAAACGAGGGCTGCGATCCCTGCCGTTTCATGCACAACGATGCCGCCCGCGAAGTCTTTGACTCCGACCGCGCCAAATATCCCGCCGTCCGACAGGAATCCTCCGCCCCAAATCCAGTGGACCACGGGCGCATAGCACAACAGCATCCACAGGCCCGAAAACAACATTACAAATCCAAAACCGATCCGTTCAACATAAGCTCCAACAATCAACGCGGGGGTGATGATCGCGAAGGTCATTTGGAACGCAAAGAACAATACTTCCGGCAGAGTTCCCGTGAGGCTGTCGACAGTCACCCCATCGAGAAACATTTTGCCCAAGCCGCCCCAATAGGCGTTCCCGTCGCCAAACGCGATGGTATAGCCAAAGGCGAACCATAGAACGCTCATTAAACAGGCAATTGCATAACAATGCATGAAGACGCTGAGTACATTGCGCGCCCGCACGAGTCCGCCATAAAACAGCGCAAGCCCTGGTATTGTCATAAACAAAACCAAAGCCGTTGCGACCAAAATCCAAGCTGTATCTGCCCCGTTCATATTCCGCTCCGTTCGTTCCAAAATCCAGTGTTAAGGGGTTGAAGCGACTTGTGCGTGCTGAGGAAAGAGGCAAGGGCCTGCCTTGGGGTCTAAAATACGGGCAGTTCTAAAAGACGCTAAAATATGCGCAATATTTTAGCGACCTGCACAAAAAAACGTCAAATTAAGAAAGCGCGCGCAACAAAAGTGCGAGGGCGTGGTCTCGGGCTTTTATCCGCACATTGTCGCGCCCTAAAGCGCCAAATTCGACGGTTTCACTATGTGTGTCCTGCCCCAAACCAGCGACTCCAAAACACACGCGCCCCTCGGGTTTAAATTCGCTACCACCGGGGCCGGCGATCCCCGTGATCGATACCGCAAGGGTAGCACTTGAATGGGCGAGCGCGCCGTCGGCCATCTCACGTGCCACTTCCTTCGAGACAGCGCCGTGGGCCTTAAGAGTAGTGGCGCTGACGTTTAACATGTCCTGTTTTGCTTGATTGGTATAGGTGATGAAACCGCGATCAAACATGGCAGAGCTTCCCGCGGCGTCGGTCAAAGCCGCGCTGACCATGCCGCCCGTGCAGCTTTCAGCTGTCGCAATCAATGTCTGCTTTACCTTAGCCTTTTCAAGAATTTGCGCGGCCAAGCTCATGTCAGGATAATGTGATAAAGCGCAGCAAAGGCGACAACCACAATCGCCGACATCACGCCTGCGATCACGTCGTCGAGCATGACGCCAATTGCATCGTCGCGCTCGTCCGCCCAGCCAACAGGGCCTGGTTTCGTGATGTCAAAAAGCCGGAAAGCGGCAAAGGCGACGATCCATCCTGGATAGAGCGCCAAAATCGACGCCCCCATGATTTGCGCGCCATAAGACACGGGCAAAAGCGCGATCCACATACCGGCGACCTCATCAATAACGATCTCGCTGGGGTCGTGATCTGTCTTGCCACGGGTTTCTTTTTCAATCGCCCAGACTCCGATAAAGATGACCGCAACTGTCGCTAATACAGCCCCCGAAAACCCCCCGTATAAATGGACGAGTAGGAAGACGGGCAGGGCCGCGAGGCTTCCCCATGTGCCCGGAGCGGGTTTAATAAGGCCCGCGCCAAAGAATACAGCGATGTGTTTGCTGGCTTGGGCCGAGAAGGTTGCGAGTTTGCTCATTTTTTCACCAATGTTGTGGTTGCGATTGAGGCAATGCCTTCTCCGCGCCCTGTAAATCCGAGGCGTTCGGATGTTGTTGCTTTCACACTCACACGATCCGCCTCCATGTTCATAATTTCGGCCATTACTGTTCGCATATTGGCCGCGTGGGGGCCGATTTTGGGGAATTCACAGATCAAAGTGCAATCCACATTCGAGATTGAAAACCCCATTTCCGTCGCCAGTTCCACCGCGTGGCGCAAGAAAATTTGGCTTTCAGCGCCCTTCCATTGGGGATCACTTGGGGGGAAATGCTGGCCAATATCCCCCTGCGCCAAGGCACCATAAATTGCATCCGTCACTGCGTGCATGCCGACATCTGCATCCGAATGTCCTTGGAGACCGCGCTCGAAGGGGACGCGCACTCCGCATAAAACAACATGGTCACCCGTGCCAAATCTATGCACGTCAAAGCCATTTCCAAGGCGAATATCCATAGGGTCTTCTTTCATCGCTAAGAGTCGTTCCGCGCGGTCAAAATCTGCGGGATAAGTGAGTTTTAGGTTGTCTTCGTGGCCTTGAGTTATGGTTACGTCTATCCCTAAACTAAGGGCGAGTTCCACATCATCTGCGGCGGCTATTCCAGAGGCATGTGCCGCACGAATGATATTTATTTCAAAGCCTTGTGGCGTTTGTGCGCGGTATAATCCATCTCTTGCCTGCGGGGCCGTTACCTGCCCGTCAGCCCCGCGCCAAAGCGCATCTGTTACGGCAAGAGCAGGAGCGGCGGCGGGGCCAGCTTTAAGAGCTTCAATCACGCCATCTATGGTCGATTTTGCCACCAAGGGGCGTGCGCCATCGTGGATTAAAACATGGGTGATCGGGGAAGGAATTTGCGTAAGTCCGCGGGCGACCGAGGCGGAGCGACTATCGCCGCCCTCCACATATATCACATCGGTTCGGCCTTTGAGGGCGTCGCGCGCGCACTCCACTCCGCTCGATGGCGCAACAACGATTATTTCGGAAATCAACGGGTGGTTGGAAAAGCAATCGACCGTGTGAGCCACAACCGCGCGCCCCGCGAGCATTTGGAACTGTTTCGCACGCCCAGATCCGTCGGCGCCCATGCGAGACCCATTTCCAGCGGCAACAATTAAAGCAGCAATGCGCATAGGGGATTGTTAACCTTCGTTGTTTTCACGCCCCTTGTTTAAGCAATGCGCGCAATGAGAACAATGGGCGAGTTGCTGCCTAAATTTTATGCAATGCGTGTTTTTCGCGCAGAATGCACCGTCGCGGAATTGCCTTTTGCTTTTGTGGGGCGTAGCACTGAAATGTGCACAAGGATTAGGCGTTTGACCATTAATATTGCAGATATCATTTTGGACCCACCGGTCCTATTGGCGCCATTGGCCGGAATTACGGATTTGCCGTTTCGCAATCTGGTGTCGTCCTTTGGGGCTGGGTTGGTCGTGAGCGAAATGGTTGCCAGCCAAGAAATGTTTCAGGGCAAACCCGGCGTGCGCGAACGGGCTGAACTGGGGTTTGACAGCAGCAATACCTCGGTTCAGATCGCCGGAAAAGACGCCTATTGGATGGGCGAAGCCGCAAAAATGATCCAAGATAACGGCGCGCGTGTGATCGACATTAATATGGGCTGTCCGGCGAAAAAAGTCGTGAACGGCTATTCAGGGTCCGCCCTGATGAAAGATTTGGACCATGCGCTGACCCTGATTGAGGCTGTTGTTGAGGCCGTTTCGGTGCCTGTCACGCTTAAAACCCGCTTGGGCTGGGACGACGCTTTGCTTAACGCGCCCGAACTCGCGGCCCGCGCAGAGGCTGCGGGCATCCGAATGATTACTATCCACGGACGGACTCGCTGCCAGTTTTACAAAGGTCGCGCCGACTGGGAAGCGATTGCCAGTGTCAAAGACGCCGTTTCCATTCCCGTCGTGGCGAATGGGGACATTATCAATGCCGATACCGCGCGTCAGGCCCTTGCACAATCTGGCGCGGATGGTGTGATGATTGGCCGTGGCGCACAGGGAGCGCCGTGGATTCTAGCACAGGTCGCGGCCGATCTTTTTGGCTCCGCACCCCCCGAAATCCCGCAGGGAAATGCCCTGATCGACATGGTTTCGGGGCACTATGAAGCCATGCTTGAATTCTATCCCGTCCCTCTTGGCGGGCGCGTCGCACGCAAACATCTGGGCTGGTACATGGATGGCGTTCACACCCCAGCCGCCCTGCGCAAAGCCGTTTTAATCGAGAAAAACCCCAAAACTGTGTTGGCGCTACTGCCCGATGCTCTTTCTCCTGACCATAGCCCGATCGAAGGACTGACCGATGATTGAATATGACATTGACCTCTGGGCGTCGCTGCCAATTCCAGCGCTGATCCTTGACGATGCTGACTGCATTCTCGAGAGCAATGCCGTTGCCGAAGCCTTTTTGAACTCCTCCGCAAAAATGCTCATAGGGGCGTCGGTGTGGGACAAAGTTATGATCGACTCGCCGCTGGAAACCAGCTTTCAGCGTGTCCGAAAAGATCATTCCGCGTTATTTATCAATGATGTAGACGTGGGAAGTGGCGAGCGCGCGCCGGTGCTGTGCAACATTCAAATTGCGTCCCTGAGTTCTAGTAAAGGCGAGCGGACGGGTAAAATCCTCCTACTGATATCGCCGCGCGAAATTGCCGATCGGTTGGGGAGGAGCCATTCGGTCAAAACTTCGGCGAAATCCGCGATCGGGATGGCGGAAATGCTGGCCCATGAGATTAAAAACCCGCTCGCGGGCATTACGGGGGCCGCGCAACTCTTAGCGATGAACCTGTCGAATGATGATCAAGAAATGACCGACCTCATTGTCCAAGAATGCCGTCGGATTGTGAAACTTCTGGAGCAAGTCGAGCAATTCGGAAACGTTTTGAAGCCGCAATGTACCGCGGTGAATATCCATGATGTGCTTGATCGCGCGCGGCGTTCGGCGATGGTGGGTTTTGGCGCACATATGGAAATCATTGAGGATTACGATCCCTCCATGCCACCCACATGGGGTGATATGGACCAGCTCCTTCAGGCGTTCCTCAACCTTTTGAAAAACGCCTCGGAGGCCAATAAAAACGGCGGCAAAATCCGTATTCATACCTTCTATGAAAACTCGATGCGCCTGCGTCGGACAGACGGGTCTGGCTCGGTCCCGCTTCAAATTGAGATCATTGACGATGGCCCTGGATTGCCGAGCGAAATTGCGGGGGACATCTTTGAACCCTTCGTTTCTGGGCGTGAAAATGGCACGGGGCTTGGCCTTGCGTTGGTGAGTAAAATCATCTCGGAGCACCAAGGCTGGATTGCCGTTGACTCGTCCCCCGGGCGCACCGTGTTTCGGATTTCGCTGCCTGTTGCCCCAAAAGAATCCGCAATTGATGCGCCCAACACTCAAAATAAAACGGAGATCCTATAATGGACGGTACAGTTCTTGTCGCAGACGACGACCGCACAATTCGCACAGTTCTAACTCAAGCGTTAACGCGGGCGGGCTGTAAAGTGCACGCAACCTCGTCGTTGATGACGCTGATGCGCTGGGTCGAAGAAGGGAAGGGCGATTTGGTGATTTCCGACGTGATGATGCCCGACGGCAATGGCATAGAGGCCCTGCCACGTATCGGAGAATTGCGCCCCGGATTGCCGGTAATTGTGATTTCCGCCCAAAACACGATTATGACCGCAATCCAAGCCGCCGAAGCCGAGGCCTATGACTATTTGCCCAAGCCGTTTGACCTGCCCGATTTGATGAAACGCGCCGCGCGCGCCCTAGAGATTAAGCGCCGCGTCAATCCCTTGTCCCACGAGACCGGCGCGCCGCGAGAATCCACCCAAGATGATCTGCCGTTGGTGGGGCGCACGGCCCAAATGCAAACCCTCTATCGACTGGTAGCGCGAGTGATGAACACCGACTTGACGGTGATGATCTCGGGTGAAAGTGGCACGGGCAAGTCGTTGATCGCGCGAGCAATTCACGACTTTTCTGACCGCCGCACTCAGCCATTCATTGTGGCCTCCGCCAATGATTTGCAGGGCATGGACGGGCCAGCCACCGTTATTTCACGCGCCAAAGGCGGCTCGATCCTGTTTGACGAAGTGGGCGATCTCGACGCCGACGCACAGGCCCGTGTAGTGCGTATGTTGGATAGTTTTGGCGATAATGCACCGCGTATTATGGCGACGAGTCAGTCGAATTTGAGCCTGAAAATGGAGGCAGGGACGTTCCGCCAAGACCTCTATTACCGCCTCTGTGGTGTGACCATCACGGTGCCGTCCCTGCGCGAACGGGTCGATGATATCCCGCTTCTTGCTGAACATTTCCTTGCGAAGGCTGAGCGCGAAGGAGCCTCTTTGCGTCGGATTGGACCGGATGCAATGGAACTCATTCGCGCCTTTAGCTGGCCTGGAAATGTACGCCAGTTGGAGAATTCCGTGCGCCGTTTGGTTTTGACCAGCGTCGGCGAAGAGATTAATCGGGCCGAAGTTGAGCTTGTCCTCGGGAATCAGCCAGTAATCGAACCCGCGAATGGTGGCCGCGAGGGCGAATTGCTCTCGGCCTCGGTGGCAAAACATCTGCGTCGTTATTTTGACCTTCATGGCGGTGCGTTGCCGCCGACAGGCGTTTATCAACGTATTCTGCGTGAAGTTGAGACGCCATTGATCGAGATATCACTTGATGCAACGGGTGGAAATCAGGCGAAATGCGCCGATTTACTTGGGATTAACCGAAATACCCTCAGAAAGAAGATCACAGAGCTCGAAATTAACGTGACACGCCGCCGCAAATTGATGTAAAAGAGCAACATACCCGTTGCAAGAAGGCTGCTACCCTTGTGACAGACGGTATATATTGTGGCGTGCCTATCGAAGGGCACAGTATCTTTGGGGGACGCGGTGCCAAGTTTGGTCCGTAGTGCGACATTCAATAGGCTTATACGTTTAAGGCGCCAAAAGCGTTTTCAAAACTTCGCGACCCTCGGAATGGTGGTTTTGGGGCCTATTTTGGCTGCTGCGACGTTTGTGATTCTTGGGCCACTGGAAGTTTCGACAGGCCCCAATAGTCTGCGGCTGATTCTGCTGGCGGATATGATCTATGCCCTCGTCGTTGCGGCCTTGGTTCTCCAACAAGTCGTGCGCATGGTGTCTGCGCGACGCGCAAAATCCGCGGGTTCAAAACTCCACCTTCGACTGACGGGTGTTTTTGCCCTCGTGACGCTTTTGCCGACCATTCTGGTCGCTGTGTTCGCCATGTTGACGGTGAATGTCGGGATTGAAGGCTGGTTTTCGGACCGTGTGCGACAGGTGGTTTCAAGCTCACTGGATGCCGCCCAAGCCTATGAAGCCGAGCATCGTCGCGATCTTGTTTCCGACGCCGAGCAATTGGGAAATGACATCGACATCGAGGCCTTGGGGAATTTTCGCATGTCCGACGGCGATTTGCGCGAGATTTTGACCAATGCCCAAGCCAATGTGCAACGTGGCCTACGCGAGGCCTTTGTCGTTGACGGGGCAGGGACCATTCGGGCCCGCGGGGATCGGTCTTATTTGTTCAACTATGAACAACCCAAATCTTCTGATTTTGACAAAGCCAGCAAGGGCGAAACTGTTGTCATTAAGGACTGGGAAAATAACGAATTTCGCGCCCTTGTCGCGCTTTCAGGGCTAACAGATCGCTACTTGTACCTGTCGCGCGAGGTTGATGGGGACATCCTAAGCCTGTTGGACGAAACAAAACAAAACGTTTCCCTTTATGAACAATTGGAAAAGGATCGCGGTAAAATTCTGTTTGAGTTTGGCCTGCTGTACCTCGGGTTTGCCGTCATTTTGATCCTTGCCGCGATTTGGCTCGGACTTTGGTTTGCGGAGCGTCTTGCGCGACCCGTGGGACGGTTGACCAGTGCGGCACAACAGGTTGGCGCAGGCAATTTGAACGTGCGCGTATATGAGGAGGCTGGCGACGACGAAATCGCGCTCCTGTCGCAATATTTCAACCAAATGACGGGGCAATTGCGGGAGCAACGGGAGACTTTGCTCCAGAATACGCGCCAAATTGAGGATCGCCGCCGCCTTTTTGATTCCGTTTTAAGCTCGGTCACTTCCGGCGTTGTCGGGCTGGATGCGGATGGAGGCGTTGATTTTGTGAACCGTTCGGCGCAGGGGTTGTTGAATTTAGACGACTCTGGCAATCAAAAACTGTCTCTCGCGGTGCCTGAGTTCGGTGACTTTTTTGCCCGCACACAAGCCAACCGTGCAGAATCCGCACAGGAAGAAGTCCTTGTCGTGCGGGACGGGAAGCAAGAGAACCTCCTCGTGCGGATTGCTCCTCGACGCGGTTCAGGGGGCGCATTGGAAGGGTACGTTGTGGCCTTTGATGATGTGACCGACCTCGTTTCTGCCCAACGCATGGCCGCTTGGGGCGATGTGGCGCGTCGGATCGCGCATGAAATTAAAAACCCGTTGACGCCTATCCAGCTATCGGCCGAACGTTTGAAGCGAAAATATTCCTCAAAGCTTTCGGAAGAAGATGCAGAGGGCATGGCCTATATGACAGATGTTATTGTGCGCAAAACCAATGACTTGCGGCGTATTGTCGATGAATTTTCCAAGTTTGCGCGCATGCCAGAACCAGAACTCCGCAGTCATGATCTGACCGAAATTATGCGGGACGCCGTTCATCTGCAAACGGGTGCGCTTGATCCCGTGAAGTTAGTCGCTGAGTTGCCAGAGGAGCCTATATTTGCGGATGTGGATTCAACGATGATCGCACAAGCCTTGACCAACTTAATTAAGAACGCGGGCGAAGCGGTTGAAACACATGTCGAAAATGGCGTTCCAGATGGGTTTATTCCTATGGTGAAAATTAATATGGAAGCAGATGACGAGACACTGCGCATTCGTATTTCCGACAATGGCATTGGCTTTCCTATTGATCGCTCACGCTTGTTTGAGCCGTACGTAACAACACGCGATAAGGGCACGGGTCTTGGCCTGCCCATCGTTAAGAAAATCATCGAGGAGCACGGCGGGACGCTGGCGCTTTTGGATGCAGAAATATTTGGAAACACAACACATGCAGGCGCTTGTGTGGCTGTTGCCCTTCCTTTGGGCACGCCAAAAAAACTGAAAGAGGTGAGCTGATGAGTGACATTCTTATTGTTGACGACGAACGTGATATTCGTGAACTAATATCGGATATCCTTAAAGATGAAGGCTTTACAACGCGTCTTGCAAGTAACTCTGACGAGTGTATGGATCAAATAGCTTCTGAGCCTCCGAGTTTGATGATCCTTGATATTTGGCTGAAAGATAGCCAAATGGACGGCATCGACATCCTGAAATCGGTGAAGCGCAGCCATCCCGATGTGCCTATTGTGATTATTTCTGGTCACGGGAATATCGAAATCGCCGTCGCCGCGATAAAACAGGGTGCCTATGATTTCATTGAGAAACCCTTCAATATTGACCAGCTTTTGGTCGTTATTACGCGGGCGATGGAAACGTCGCGCTTGCGCCGTGAGAATAGTGAGTTGCGCCGTCGGGACGTAACGCTCAGTGAAATGATTGGATCTAGTTCCGCCTATAAGGCCTTGAAATCAAACCTTGAAAAAGTCACCAAATCCAATGGCCGCATTATGCTGCGGGGACCTGCTGGGTCGGGCAAGGAAAGCGCTGCGCGGTATATTCACAGCGAAAGTGATCGCGCGTCTGCACCGTTTATCGTGGTTAATTCCGCGTCAATTGAACCCGAGCGGATGGAAGAAGTCCTGTTTGGGCGCGAAAGCCCAGAACGCGGGATTGAACCTGGGTTGCTTGAGGAAGCGCATGGCGGCGTTATCTACTTTGATGAAGTTGCCGATATGCCGATGGGGACGCAGAGCAAGATCCTGCGCGTTTTAGTCGATCAGCAATTTCAACGCGTGGGCGGCGGCGAAAAGGTTCGCGTTGATATTCGCGTTATATCGAGCACAAACAGGAACTTGCAGGCCGAAATTGAAGCTGGAAATTTCCGTCAGGAGCTTTTTCATCGTTTGAATGTCGTGCCGATCACCGTGCCCTCGCTTGAAGACCGTCGGGAAGATATTCCCGAGTTGGCCGTCGCCTTTATCGCAGCCTTTAACAAGGATCAGGGGCTACCTTTGCGACATCTTTCGGAGGAAGCGCAGGCCTTGTTGCAGACCATGAGTTGGCCTGGAAACGTGCGCCAGTTGAAAAACGTCATCGAACGCATTCTTATTCTTGGCAATGACAGCGAGATTATTGAGGCAAGCGATTTGCCACAACAGGGCGAGCCGTCTGGTGGGAGCTCGGGCGTTGTTCTTTCGGCGGGTTTGGCGACCTTGCCGCTTCGTGAAGCGCGTGAATTGTTTGAACGCGAGTATTTAATGACGCAAATCAATCGGTTCGGCGGAAATATAAGCCGCACCGCAACCTTTGTTGGTATGGAACGCAGCGCGCTTCATCGCAAACTCAAGTCGCTTGGGATTGTGACCAGCAATAAAACAGGCGCACGAGTGGCGCATATTGACGATTTTGAGGGCGAGGACTTGGAATAAGCATCACCAATTGACGCACTCAAGGGCATAGGCCATAGATTGCTACAAATGAGAACCCATTGAAGAAGCACAAAAGGGCAGTTTTATGAAGGTCATCATCTGTGGCGCGGGACAAGTTGGCTGGCAAATCGCCCGCCATCTTTCGGGTGAACGCAACGATGTAACGGTTGTGGATAACAATGCCGAACTGGTGCGGCGCGCTATGGATACCTTGGAAGTTCAAGGGGTTGCAGGGTTTGCGAGCTATCCGGATGTTCTCAAGGCGGCGGGGGCAAGTGATGCGGATATGATCATCGCGGCGACCCATTCGGACGAAGTGAATATGGTGACCTGCCAAATCGCCCATTCGATTTTTTCCGTGCCCCGCAAAGTGGCCCGTTTGCGCAGTAAATCGTATCTCGATGCCATTTACTCCGATCTTTATCGCCGCGATCACATGCCGATCGACGTGGTTATTTCCCCCGAGAAAGAGGTTGCTGCTGCGGCCTTGCAACGCCTCGCGGCGCCTGCTGCCTTTGATACAGAAAGTTTTCTCAACGGCAAAAGCCAGCTTTTGGGGCTTCAACTTGATGCGGATTGTCCGGTTCTAAATACGCCCTTGCGTCAGTTGACGGATTTGTTTTCAACCCTCTCGGCGAACGTGGTTGGTGTGCGTCGCAAAGGGACATTGTTTGCGCCAGTACCCAATGATCAGTTGTTCGCTGGCGACCAAATTTACGTATTTACTAACAGCGAAGACGTGGCACGTACCTTGGAAGTGTTTGGAAAAGTCCAACATAAACAAGACCGTGTGGTTATTTTGGGTGGTGGGAATGTGGGGCTTGCCGTGGCCTTGGCGTTGGAAGCAAAAGGCCGCACCGTGCGCACAAAAGTGATTGAGCGCGACCGTGCCATTGCTGAAAAAGCCGCTGACACTTTGGAGCGGACAATCGTTTTGAACGGCGACGGGTTAAGTCCTGAATTGCTTGAAGAGGCGGGAATTGATCGTTCAGACGCTATTTTATGTGTCACCGACGATGATAAAACCAATCTATTGGCCGCGGTGCGCGCCAAGGGTTTGGGCTGTAAAATGGCGATCTGCTTGGTGAATGACCCGTCCTTGGTGCCACTTTTGGCCCCCATGGGGATCGACGCCTATATCAACCCGCGGTCCACAACTGTGAGTTCTATTTTGCGCCATATCCGGCATGGCCGTGTGCGCGAAGTTTACTCCATTGGCGACGCAGAAGCCGAAGTGATCGAGGCGCAAGTGCTCTCGACAAGTCCGATTTCGGGACGGGCGCTGAGGGATATTGAATTCCCTGAGGGTGTTTTGGTGGGCGCCGTTTTGAGCAAGGGCGTCGTGTCGCGGCCCGAAGGCTCCATGCGGATCGAAGAGGGCGATGTGTTAACCATTTTCACCATGGCCGCCGACGTGCCTGAGGTCGAGCGCCTCTTGCAGGTTTCGATCGACTTTTTCTAGCCATGTTAGCCCGTATCCTTGGCCTGCCGTTGTTTGTGATCCTGATGGGGATCGGATCGGTGGCGATGTTTTTACCCGCGCTTCACGCCGGGGCAACGCGTGATTTTCAAACGGCGCGGGTCTTCTTTTACGGCGGGTTGTTGTTCCTGATTTTTACGTTGATTATCGCGCTGGCAACCGCAAATTATAAGCCGCGTAATGAGACGGGCTCTCATCTTCTGTCGCTTTTTGTGTGTTTTGTGCTGCTGCCGATGATGCTCGCGGTGCCCTTTCATCAAACGGTAACGACGTCGACGTTTGGCGAAGCGTATTTCGAGATGGTTTCGTCAATAACGACGACGGGCGCGACGCAATATGCCGACCCAGCGCAACTGCCCCGTTCTGTGCATTTATGGCGGGCTTTGGTGGCGTGGCTGGGTGGGTTTTTCGTTTGGGTTAGTGCCGTGGCCATCCTTGCGCCGTTGAATCTCGGCGGATTTGAGGTCTTGGCTGAGGGGCGGCACGGAACGGGATCGAGCCTGTCCCAGATCTCCCGCGTTGCCGGTGGCTCCGTGCGTTTGCAACGGGCTGCCCTTCGACTCCTCCCGATCTACAGCGGGTTAACGGCGGTATTTTGGGTCTTTTTAATTATCGCGGGTGACCGACCTTTTGGGGCGCTTATTCACTCAATGTCGACCTTTGCAACCAGCGGGATTTCGGCCACGGGCGGTATGCAAAACAACTCATCCGCGGGGTTTGGCGAATTTGTCGTCCTGATTGGCATGTGTTTTGCCCTGTCACGCCTGACTTTTTCGTCTGATATGAAGGCCCGCAGCATCAATGTTCTCAAAACCGATCCTGAAATCCGCATTGCGACCTTTCTTATTATGGCGGTACCGTCGCTGATTTTTATGCGCCATTGGTTTGGTGCCCTCGAAGAACAATCGGTAGAGGATGCGCGCCAAGCGCTCTCGGCCCTTTGGGGGAGCATCTTTACGACGGTTTCTTTCCTTTCGACCACAGGTTTTGAGAGCGCCTCTTGGACGCAAGCGAGCCGGTGGTCGGGCCTCGCGACACCGGGGCTTATTCCGCTTGGCTTGGCGATGGTTGGTGGCGGTGTGGCCACCACGGCGGGCGGAGTGAAGTTGTTGCGGATTTATGCGCTTTATAAAAACGGGCAGCGCGAAATTGAACGGATTATCCATCCCACAAGTGTCGCGGGATCGGGGCCTGCGGTGCGCCATTTACGGCGGCGTGGGGCTTATGTTGCGTGGATTTTCTTCATGCTGTTTGCCCTCTCGGTGTCCTTCGTGATGCTGCTCTTGGCCTATAACGGTGTTGGTTTCGACAATGCGCTGATTTTGACAATCGCGGCGCTAACGACAACTGGACCCTTGGCAAATGTCGTGACGGAAATACCGATTTCTTATGCGACCTTGTCACCCACGGTAAAGCTGGTTTTAGGGGCGGCAATGGTGGTGGGACGGCTCGAAACCCTTGCCGTTATCGCGCTTTTAAACCCCGACACATGGCGTCGATAGCGGCAAAATTACCATTTCATAAATTTTGATGCTTTTTTTGCACTAGAAACTATACGCATGGATAGTCATACTGGCAGATAAGACCGAAACAGCCTTTAGTGCTGGCATATAAAAACAAGAAAAAAGGCTATAAAACAATGGCTGCCGACAAACAGAATTTACAAGACGCCTTTCTGAATCATGTTCGCAAGACAAAGGTTCCAGTTACTATTTTCCTCATTAACGGTGTGAAACTTCAGGGTGTTATCACTTGGTTTGACAATTTCTGCGTGCTTTTGCGTCGCGATGGTCAATCTCAGCTGGTGTATAAACACGCGATTTCAACAATCATGCCGTCTCAGCCGATCAGCCTTTACGACGGCGAAGAATAGGCAAAAATGGGCGAAGAAATTCCCGAGAAGTCCGTAACGCCGGTTTGGGTGCTGCATCCTGATTTGCGTAACGACCGCTTTCGCCGTGATCCAGAATTCGCTTTGCAAGAGGCGGTTTCTCTCGCTGAGGCGATGCCCGAAACCGATGTTGTCGGAGCGACAATTGTACCCGTTCCCAAGATTCGGGCTGGGTGGTTGTTTGGCAAAGGCAAAACCGAAGAGCTTAAACAACAGTTTTTGGAAACCCATGTTGATCTCGTCATCATTGACGGTACGTTAACGCCCGTTCAACAGCGCAACCTCGAAGAAGAGTGGAACGTCAAAATCCTCGACCGCACGGGTTTGATCCTTGAGATTTTCTCGGATCGGGCGCGTACCCGTGAGGGTGTGTTGCAGGTTGAAGTGGCAGCATTGTCGTACCAACGCACCCGTCTTGTGCGGGCATGGACCCACCTTGAGCGGCAACGTGGCGGGCTTGGATTTGTGGGCGGACCGGGGGAAACGCAGGTCGAGGCCGACCGTCGTGCTCTTGATGAACGCATCCAAAATCTCAAACGCCAGCTTGAAAAAGTTGTCCGCACCCGCGCCTTGCATCGGCAATCACGCGCACGCGTACCGTTCCCTGTGGTGGCCTTGGTTGGCTACACGAACGCAGGGAAATCTACGCTTTTTAATCGCTTAACGGGGGCCAATGTCTTTGCGAAGGACATGTTGTTCGCCACGCTTGACCCAACCATGCGTTCGGTTGAATTACCGTCCGGCAGAACGATTATCCTCTCGGATACGGTTGGTTTTATTTCCGAACTTCCCACACAATTGGTCGCGTCATTCCGTGCCACTTTGGAAGAAGTTCTTGAGGCCGATTTGATTTTGCACGTGCGCGATATTTCGCATCCGTTGACCGATCAGCAATCGCGCGATGTGACAACCATCATGACCGATCTTGGCGTGTCTAAGGAGACGCCGTTGATTGAAGTGTGGAACAAAGTCGATCTTTTGGACGCCCAAGAACAAGAGGGTATTCTTGCCAAATCCGAGCGCGAAGAGGCAATTTTTGCCACCTCGTCGATTACAGGCCAAGGCATTGAGGCGCTGCTTGATGCGGTGTCCGAAGCGCTAACCGATCCCAAAACCTACCGTGATCTTGTGCTGCCGTATAGCGACGGTAAAAAACGCGCGTGGCTGTTTTCAGAGGGCTTGGTCGAGGCTGAGACCCAAGGCGAAGACGGGTTCCACCTCAAGGTTCACTGGACCGCACGCCAAGAGAAAAACTTCCGCGATATGTAAAGTGACGCGCCATGAATTTGGCGCGTCCTATTCCGTTACTTTGGTTCCGGACTCAAGGTTGCAATCCCAACGGAACCCGCACGCGCGAGGGCGGGATCAAGGCTCATCGGGAGGTATTCCCCACGGCGCCAAAGTTGCCCCATATCATCATAATGGCGACTTAACGGATGGCCCGATTGCCCCGTTGCGATGATGAAAACAGAACTGTCAGGGTCTGCGAAATCATAAACACCACGATAGCCCGCCCCTTGAACATTGGAAAACGGTTCGTCTTCCGTGCCCGAGGTGAGGCCCATCATAAGGGTGTTATCGCCGCCTGAAGTGCTTTGGCGAATATTGACGAACCATTTGAGAATAGGCGTTTTACCTAGGACAGCATGGTCGTGGGTGGCCTGATGCGCATCCCCCCAACGCAACGACGTCAACGCGGAACCATAGGTCTGGTCTAGCCATAAAAGCGCATCGTCCAAGGCAATCCGCGCGAGGTCCTTGCAATTCTCGGGCTGGGTGGATTGCACGATGTCACACCACGCGCTCGCGCCGTCGGTATCGCGGTAAACGCGGTCGATAAACACGGGATTGACGTGGGTGAACTCATCGGCAAGCGGGCCAAGTTCGTCTTGGATTAACCTTTTTTGCAGGGCCCGCATCCATGCGGCATAGATCAGCGGTTCTGGGAGGTGTTCATTCATTTCCCCGTTCCAATTTGCCAAAAGATCGAGCGCGATTTGGCGGCGGCGTTCGATGGTGCCGTCCGGAGCCTGTGCGCCGGAAAACCATAGATCGGCGGCAATCAACGGCAGAATGCGGCGCGCGGTATAGCTCACGGTATCAAGCTGGCCTTCGATGAAACTCTCGCGGGTGTGGACTTCGCGGTTTTGCATCAGCTTTTTCCAACGCTCAATGCGTTCGGTATCCCCCCAGTAAAAACTTATATGATTGGGGAAGGGACGGTCGATAATCTGGTTGTTGGTATTGCCCAAAATACCCCCCGCAGGTTCACGGAATTCGGGGTTGAAACTATAGGGCATGCGCCCTTGCCAACGGTTGTTTTCCAGCCATCCGGGGGCCGGTGTGCGGCCTTGGGTTTGGTGGTTATAGGCGCGACGCGGGGCCGCGCCGAAGGTCTTGAGAGCAATTTCCTTGCCGTCCACCAACGTCACGTTTTGCGCACTGCCGATATAGGTTTCGCCTGCGGCAATGGCCTCGTCGATGGTTTTGGATTTCATCAGCTTCATCAAGGCGCTCACGGAGGTGTCATGCGCTGAAAGCGCGGTCCAACCAAGGGTGGCGACGTGGCCTTGGGGGGTGATTTTCCCGACATTATAGTGGCTTGGCGGTAGGACAGGGCCATTTTCAGTCCAACGCAAAGTTAGGGTACGCGGTGCGCTGTCCTTCACATGGACGATGGTTTGGCGAATTTCAAAACGTTTGTATCCGGTGGGCGTCAGGTATTCCTCGGAGTCTTCGGGGTTGAGCTGCTCAATAAACAGGTCTTGATCGTCCATGAACGCTGCCGTCAGCCCCCAACCGATGTAGTCCGAGCGCCCAGAGAGGATCACAGGGACGCCCGGAATTGAGGCGCCAATGATGCCGCCCTGTTGCAACTCGATCCGTGCAAGATACCAGATCGATGGCGCGGAAAAGCCCAAATGCGGATCGTTGGCGAGCAGTGTCGCTCCCGCCGCTGAACGCGATGGCGCGGCGGCCCAAGCGTTCGACGCGCCTGCAAAAGCGCGTTTTTTGAACGGCGTAAGGGCCGCGATCATCGGGTCGAGAGGTTCCGCGAATTGCGCATAGATCGGGTATTCAGACTTGGGGAACAGGCTGGTGTATTCTGGCAACGCGTTGATCGGCATGCCCAAGGGATCGGGCAACAGGTCTTTGACCCGCTCTTTGGGGAGGGCCAAAATCGCCCGCGTGCGCAAAATTTCATCTTCAAGCTGGCCTGAAAATTCCAGCGCCATTATTTTCCCAACGGCGATGGAATCCGCGGGAGTCCACGGGGCAATGGCTGTGGGAAACAGGAAAAATTCCGGCGCGCCACGTCCCAACGCCCCCGTATTGATTTGCGCAAGCCAACTGTTGACGCCCCGCGCATAGGCATTGAGCGCCAGCGTAGTTTCGGGATCTTGGTCGCGCACCGAGCGTTTGGCCAAGTCATAGATATCAAGGCGGCGCATTAGGTCGTCGACTTGCAAAGCGCGTTCCCCAAAAAGCTCCGACAAGCGGCCTTCAGCGGTGCGGCGCATCAGAACCATTTGCCATAAGCGATCCTGTGCATGGGCGAATCCAAGGCCGAAATAGACGTCCTCGTCGGTTGCGCCAAAAATATGAGGCACACTGGCGTTGTCACGGATAATTTCGACGTCGCCCGTGATTCCGGTCACAACATAATCGGCGTCATATTCGGGAATGGAACGGCTGGCCAAGTAGTAAACGCTGAAAAAAGCCAATGCGATCAAGGTCGCAAGAGCCAGAAATAGACGGGTAAGCCATTTAACAAAGGTCGACATGACGGCTCCAGGTTGACGCGCGGATTGTATACATTAAGGTCTGCCCCAAAGAGACTCGGCATGGAATTCCGATGGGTTTCCAGTGTCTACGCGAAAAAACTTTGGGAGAAAAGCTATGGCGAAAATCACTTTCTTGGGTCTAGGCGTTATGGGCTATCCCATGGCAGGACATCTTGCGGCGGCGGGGCATGAGGTAACAGTTTTTAACCGCACAACCGCTAAAGCCGAGGCTTGGGCCAAGCAACACGGTGGCAATTTTGCGCCGACACCCGCGCTTGCTGCCAAGGGTGCAGACTTTGTGATTTCCTGCGTGGGGAATGACGATGATTTACGCGCAGTTTGCACGGGGCCAGACGGGGCGTTTCAATCGATGGCGGAGGGCGCGATTTTCGTTGACCACACCACGGTTTCGGCGGCCGTCACCCGCGAACTTTACGCGATTGCCGCAGAATCCGGCATTGGATTTGTCGATGCGCCCGTGTCCGGCGGCCAAGCAGGTGCCGAAAACGGCGCACTTTCGGTGATGTGTGGCGGTGATCAGGATAAATATGATGCGGCCGAACCCATCATGCAGGTCTATGCCAAGGTTTGTCGTCGTTTGGGCGAAAACGGGGCAGGGCAATTGACGAAAATGGTCAATCAAATCTGTATCGCTGGGGTCGTTCAAGGGCTTTCCGAGGCGCTGCATTTTGCGGAAAAAGCGGGCCTGGATGGCGAGGCGGTGATCGAGACGATCTCGGCGGGCGCTGCTGGAAGCTGGCAGATGCAGAACCGTTATAAAACCATGTTAGCCGATGAATATGATCACGGGTTTGCGGTGGATTGGATGCGCAAAGACCTTGGGATTTGCCTTGATACGGCGGATGAGAACGGTGCGAGCTTGCCGATGACCGCGCTTGTCGATCAGTTCTACAAAGACGTGCAGAAACTTGGTGGCAATCGTTGGGACACCTCAAGCTTGTTGAAACGTTTGCGCCATATGGGGTGAATTTTTTCCCTTCGGTCATAAAAAAAGGCGGCTCACATGAGCCGCCTTTTTTATTACATCTCAAACCCTTATGGGATGATGCGCGAGTATTTTGATCCTTCGAGCGTCGCGCCCGCCATCAAGCCCGCTTGGCCAAAGACTACGGCGATCACTGG
Source organism: Falsihalocynthiibacter sp. S25ZX9 (assembly GCF_041205405.1). Taxonomy (NCBI): domain Bacteria; kingdom Pseudomonadati; phylum Pseudomonadota; class Alphaproteobacteria; order Rhodobacterales; family Roseobacteraceae; genus Falsihalocynthiibacter; species Falsihalocynthiibacter sp. S25ZX9. The sequence goes on along the minus strand of NZ_JBGFCD010000008.1, from coordinate 131,098 downwards.
CGCATTGGAGGTTGTTGTCGCAACCGACAGATTGCTGCCTTTGTCATTTACGGCATATTCGATGTCGGCACCTGCGGCCCAACCGCTTGCGCCGCGGAATTTGTTCAACGCAGGTTCGGTCATAAAGAACAACACATAGGCGAGTTGTTGTGCACCAATTTGAAAGCCAACCGAGGCGGATGTCGCAGAATAGTAGTCGACGGTCGCGTCGTTGATGCGCAGCGCGCCTTTGCCAAACGATCCCCCCACGCCTAAGCCCGCTTTGGTCACCACAGGCATTACCAGCATCCCCGTGGATTTTGCGCCAAGGTCAACAGTTCCGGGATACGTTGCGTACATATGACGTACGGTAGCGTCGACTTGTAGGTCCAATACGGCGGCACCATCGTTGCCCACGCCATTGCCACAGGCCGCTGTCGTTGCCGCAGCAGCACCTGCTGTCAGCAGAAAGCCGCGACGCGAAAGCCGCTCAAAATGCGTTGGTGTTTTCATTGCTTCATTCCTCAATTGTTGGTCCCAAACACGTGTTGGAAACCATTTTTAGTGTCGGGTCACACCCGATCTTGTTCAAAACTATAGGGGAGTCCCATAATATTGTCATTATATATAGGTATGTGTTGCGAAAAAATGCGAAAATGTGCCGATTTAACGTCCGGCTAAAAGCCGTGCTGCGCGCGGGGCAAAGTAGGTTAGAATGCCGTCACAACCTGCGCGCTTAAAGGCCATAAGGCTTTCGATCATGGCTTTGTCGCCGTCAATCCAGCCGTTTTGTGACGCCGCCATTTGCATCGCGTATTCGCCGGACACTTGATAAGCAAAGGTCGGCACGCCGAATTCGGATTTTACGCGGTGGCAAATATCTAAATACACCATGCCCGGTTTGACCATGACCATATCCGCGCCCTCGGCCAGATCGCGGGCCACAAGGCGCAGGGCTTCGTCGCTGTTTGCGGGATCCATTTGATAGGTATTTTTGTCGCCTTTGAGCGCACCAGAAGCGCCAACTGCATCGCGAAACGGGCCATAAAACGCACTGGCGTATTTCGCAGCATAGGACAGGATCGTTACGTTTTGGTGTCCTGCGGCCTCAAGGGCGGTGCGGATTGCGCCAATACGCCCGTCCATCATATCCGACGGGCCCAGAATATCCGCGCCCGCGTCGGCCTGTGCGAGGGCCATTTTCACCAAGGCCTCAACGGTTGCGTCATTGACGATTTCGCCGTCCACAACATAGCCATCATGGCCGTTGATATTATAGGGATCCAAGGCGATATCCGTCATCACAGCGATTTCTGGAACGGCAGATTTTATTGCGCGGATCGCCCGATTGGTCAAGTTGTCCGGATTCCACGCTTCGGCGCAATCCTCGGTTTTCAGAGACGCATCAGTATAGGGGAACAGGCAGATCGCGGAAATACCCAGATCGGCGGCCTCGCGGGCGGCCTCGACGATTAAATCCACCGAAAGGCGCTCAACGCCGGGCATGCTTTCAATTGGTTGGCGCGTATTTTCGCCAGCGACCACAAAAACTGGCCAAATAAAATCGGCGGGCGACAACGTATTTTCCCGCACCAAAGCCCGCAACGCAGGCGATTTTTTCAAGCGGCGCAGGCGCGCGGTCGGGAAAGGGGCAATAATTGTCGGCATTTTTACGTCCTCATGCAATTCATGTCCTTGGTTGGCATGGATTTTCCCGTCACTCAAGGGTAGGAATCAGCGTAAGCCCGATATAATGTCGCAGTTCTTGCCAAATGGCATGCGACTCTGATGAAGGAATGCCCCTTGGACTTGTACGCCACAGTTCGTGAACTGATTGATTTACGCTCATTTTCTAACCTTTGGTACTGGATTGGCCTCGCTGTGATTTGGTCCTCGGCCAGCCATTGGGTTTTGGGTGTGCCGCTGGATATGATTCAACGGGCGAAGAAACGCGGCGGCGAGGCGATGGATGATCTTCAGGCCCTCACGCGGATTAGTTGCAATCGCATCCTGTATATCTCCTCGGTGTCCGGACTTTGGCTGCTTGGATTTAGCTGTTTTGTGCTCACAGGCCTTGCCATGCTGGGTTTCTACTACAATGTCGAATTCGCCCAAGCGGTGTTCCTTTTGCTGTTCCCCATGTCGATCGTCGGACTTATTTCGATTTCGACAGCGCGCCTTATTGACGAAAAAAAACCAGAGGGCCTCGCCCTTGTGAAGCATTTGATGCGCCACCGTATTTATGTACAGCTCCTCGGCGTTCTCTCTATCTTTACGACCGCAATGTGGGGCATGGCCCAGAACATGAACTACAGCGTTTTGTTCAACTAATTATAAAATAACCCCTCATGGGGTCGGAGAACGATGTGGCCATTTCAACGCCCAAGCACATAACCCAAAGCGGGGCGCCCGAAGGCTATGACGCGCATCTTTTGTTGGCGGAATTGGCCAAATCCAACGGCGCGGTTATCCATGTGGCACGCGATGCAAAGCGGCTTGCGGCGCTAAAGGCAGCGCTTGCTTTTTTTGCGCCTGACACAGCGGTTTTGAGCTTTCCCGCGTGGGATTGTTTGCCGTTTGATCGTATGTCGCCCAACGCCGATACCTCGGCGGCGCGGATGGCGGTTTTGGCCGCCCTCGTGCATGACATGCCCAAACGCTTTATCCTTCTGACAACGCTTTCTGCGGCTACGCAATTTGTCCCTGCGCGTGATGTTTTACGCAAAGCGGCGTTTTCGGCACAGGTTGGCGAGCGCATCAATATCGACCAGTTACGAGCGTTTCTGGTGCGGATGGGCTTCACCCAAGCGCCAACCGTTACTGAACCCGGCGATTATGCGGTGCGCGGCGGCATTATCGACATCTTTCCTCCCGGCGATACCGGCCCCATTCGGATGGATTTCTTTGGTGATACGCTAGACGGTTTGCGCCGCTTCGACGCCGAAACCCAGCGCACCACCGACACCATCAAAAACATCGAACTCGCGCCCGTCTCCGAAGTTATTCTGGACGACACCGCGATTACCAGTTTTCGCCAGAATTACCGGACTGAATTTGGCGCGGCGGGCACCGATGACCCGCTTTATGAGGCGGTTTCCGCTGGGCGCAAACATCAAGGTGTTGAGCATTGGTTGCCGTTTTTCTACGACTGTCTTGAGACCCTTTTTGATTATATTCCAACAGCTTCTGTGGTGCTTGACGATCAAGTCGGTCCGGCGCGTTTGGCGCGTTGGGACGGGATCGTAGACCAATATGAAACGCGCCGCCTCGCGATGTCCGCAAAAATGCGGCTCGATAGTGTGTACAAGCCTTGTCCGCCCGAAAAACTGTATCTCGATGATGTGGTCTGGGGCAAAGCTGTAGAGAACCACCGCGTCGTTACCCTCGCGATCCTGCCGCAATCCACAGGTCACGGCGTTGTGGATGCGGGCGGGCGGATCGGACGCAATTTCAGCCCTGAACGTCAACTCGAAAACGCAAACCTGTTCGAAGCGCTCGGCCAACATATCAACGAACGCCGCAAGTCCGATCAAGTCGTTGTCGCCAGTTTCTCGGAAGGGGCGCGCGAACGACTAGAGGGGTTGATTGCGGATGAGGGTGTTGAAGGCGCACAACTGATCAAAGATTTTCGTGATATTCCGGACGGCAAAGGCGGTGTATTTCTAGCAGTTTGGCCGCTGGAACAGGGTTTTTATGCCGAAGGATTGACGGTTATTTCCGAGCAGGACGTGCTGGGCGACCGTCTTATCCGCTCCACCAAACGCCGTCGCCGCGCCGATAATTTCCTGACCGAAACTCAAAGCCTCTCTGCGGGCGACCTTGTTGTGCACGTGGATCACGGGGTTGGGCGCTTCACAGGGCTTGAGACAATCACCGCCATGGGTGCACCCCATGAGTGTTTGCTGTTGGAGTACGCGGGTGGCGATCGTCTGTACTTACCCGTTGAAAATATTGAGCTTTTAAGTCGCTACGGCCATGACGAAGGCATGCTCGACAAGCTTGGTGGCGGCGCGTGGCAGGCCAAGAAAGCCAAACTCAAAGAGCGTATTCGCGCGGTTGCCGAGAAACTTATCCGCATTGCCGCCGAACGCGCCCTGCGCCGCGCCCCCATCATGTCGCCGCCCGATGGCATGTGGGACGCCTTCGCCGCACGCTTCCCCTATACCGAAACCGACGATCAATTGTCGGCCATCCACGACACCTTAGACGACATGGAAAGTGGCCGCCCGATGGACCGTCTGATTTGTGGCGACGTGGGCTTTGGCAAAACCGAAGTTGCAATGCGTGCGGCCTTTGTTGCGGCGATGTCCGGCGCCCAAGTTGCCGTTATTGCGCCCACCACTTTGCTCGCGCGCCAACACTACAAAAGCTTCGCCGAACGCTTCCGTGGCTTCCCGATTGAAGTGCACCAGTTGAGCCGATTTGTCGGCGCAAAAGAAGCCCACAACACCCGCGAATCCATCAAGCGTGGCACCGCCGATATCGTCATTGGCACCCATGCGTTGCTCGCTAAAACCGTGCGTTTTCAGAACCTTGGCTTGCTGGTGATTGATGAAGAACAACGTTTCGGTGTAAGCCACAAAGAGCGCCTCAAAGAGATGCGCACCGATATCCACGTGCTCACCCTCACAGCCACGCCCATTCCGCGCACCCTACAAATGAGCTTGTCTGGCGTGCGGGATTTGTCGATTATCGGCACACCGCCCGTCGACCGCTTGGCAATTCATACCTATGTGAGCGAGTTTGACAGCGTCACCATTCGCGAAGGTTTTCTGCGCGAACACTATCGCGGTGGCCAGAGTTTTTACGTGGTGCCCCGTATTGCGGACCTGCCCGAAGTCGAGGATTTCTTGCGCACCCAACTGCCCGAAGTCAGCTATGTCGTGGCCCATGGCCAGATGGCAGCAGGCGAACTTGATGACCGGATGAATGCGTTTTACGATGGGAAATATGATGTGCTCGTCGCGACCACGATTGTTGAAAGCGGCTTGGATATTCCCACCGCCAACACGCTCGTTGTGCATCGCGCCGATATGTTCGGGTTGGCGCAATTGTACCAAATTCGTGGTCGTGTGGGCCGCAGCAAGACCCGTGCCTATGCCTATCTCACCACCAAACCGCGTATGCCCCTGACGCCAACAGCCGAGAAACGGTTGCGGGTTTTGGGAAGTCTGGACAGTCTGGGCGCGGGCTTCACTCTGGCGAGCCAAGATCTGGACATTCGCGGCGCGGGCAACTTGTTGGGCGAGGCCCAGTCGGGACATGTGCGCGAAGTCGGGTTTGAACTCTACCAAGCGATGTTAGAAGAAGCGATTGCCAATATTCGATCCGGTGCAGGCGAGGGGCTTTCGGATGACAACGATCAATGGGCACCACAGATCAACCTTGGCGTTCCGGTTCTGATCCCCGAAACCTACGTGCCCGATTTGGATGTGCGTTTGGGTCTGTACCGTCGCCTGTCTGGTCTCACGTTGAAGGTTGAGCTTGAAGGCTTCGCCGCCGAACTCATTGATAGATTTGGGAAATTACCACGCGAAGTAAACACTTTGCTGCTGGTGGTGCGCATTAAAGCAATGTGTAAACGGGCAGGGATCGCCAAGCTGGATGCAGGGCCTAAAGGCGTGACTATCCAATTCCATAACGATAAATTTGCCTCGCCCCAAGGTCTGGTGGAGTTCATATCGGATCAAAAAGGGAATGCCAAAGTGCGCGACAACAAAATCGTTGTGCAACGTGAATGGGCCAATGAAAACGATAAAATCCGCGGCGCCTTTGGGGTTGCAAAAGACCTTGCGGAGAAACTTATCGCCGAGAAAAAGCGGACCAAACCAAAAAGCTAGTCGGGCAACTTGCGCCTGCCGAGCGGAGCGATGCTTGGCCCAACGGGGGCCAAGCATCTTGATGTGCCGTGCGTTCGGCGGGAGCCTTTCTTAAACCGCGCCGGTGTATTCACCGCGCGCTGGATAGCTTTTATCAATCGCGAAATCGACGGCCGCAAGAAGTTCGGAAAAATGCGGACGGGTGAAGGGCATGGACTGCACCGCCAGATAGAATAGGGAGCCGTCCTTGTTGACGAGGAACAACCCTGGTTCTGAAAACAGGGCTGGTTCTTCGATGCCGATGGAGGTTTTTCCGCGCGACGTCGAGATATACAGGCCCCAATCGCGGGCTTCTTGCAGCGGCAAGTCATAGGCCACGCGCAACGTATCTGCGCTGATTTTTTCTACCATCGACGTGCTGCGCTCCAGCCCATCTGACGAAACTGCGACGGTTTTCACACCACGTTTTGCGAACTCGGGCGTCAGGCGTTCCAACTCTTTGAGGTAGGTCGCGCAAACGGGGCAATGAAGGCCGCGAAAGAAGCAAATCACGGTCCCAAGGTCTGCGCCGTCAGTGGCAAGGTCGAACGTGCCGCCACCAACGAGGGGAAGCGTAAGGTTTGGGGTTTTTTGGCGAGGTATAAGCATTTTGGTTCCTTTGAAAAGCTTGACCTCCTTCTTATACAGGAGTTAATGTCGGATAAATCTCTTTTACCCGATCAGGAATCCTGACTTTGGACAAACTTGCAGCCCTCATCCAAACTTTACAGATCTCGCGGGTACAGCCTCATTTCAACGAGGATGCGGATTTTCACGTCATGAAGGCTGCGGATGGGTTTGTTTTGAAATCGGGTGCAAATCCGTCCTTACCCGTTGCGGCCAGTATCGTTTTACGCGGGCGCGGGGCTGTGGCCCCCTTGATGGCCTCGGTTGGGTGCTTTGAAATGCACATTCCAAATGACCACGCGCTTCATCCGCTGCTTGCGTTGTTTGTGGGGGAAATCTCCGCGCCCAGATGTGGTCAAGACAGCCTGTTGGCGGGCTATGCACAGGTTCTGATCGTGCACTTCTTGCGCGCGGCTCTTGAGACGGGAACCGTGGATAAAGGGGTCTGGGCGGCCCTGTCGGACGCGCGGTTGTCGCGAGCTTTGACACAGGTGCATCTCCGTCCAGGGCGTGCGTGGAGTACGGAGGATTTGGCACAGGAAGCCGGCATGTCGCGATCGGTTTTTATGGCGCAATTTCGGGAGGTTATGGGCGAAGCTCCGATCACCTATCTGCGCAGTTTTCGCATTGCACGCGCCCGAGAAGCGCTAGAGGAGGGCGGGCGCATAGCGGTGGTCGCCCGCACCTTTGGGTATAGTTCTAGCGATGCGTTTTCGCGGGCTTTTCGGCGCAGCCAAGGGATTGCACCTTCGGAGCTACGGCGCGGACCCTAAGCCTCGACGGGTGGACGTGGCCCAAGGTAGATCATCAATCCCAATGATCCCAAACCACACAAGAAAGACCCAATGGTGAGGGCAAAGGCGGTTCCGTCGAAGTTCTGAGTGATCGGAATCGCAAGTACCACCCCGAGAACCGTCGAGATCCCCGCTGTAATCGACGAAGCCATCCCCGCGATATGGCCCATCGGTTCAAGCGCGAGGGCAGTCAGGTTCCCCATGCAAAATCCGAGCACGAGAAAATTGACGGTGACAAGCCCAAGATACACCCAAAACGGCATCGCAAAGAACACAATTATTGCGAGGAAGATGCTCATCATAATGACATGGCACGTAAGGGCCGAGGTGATCAGTTTACGCATCCCCAGACGCACCACCAATTTCGCATTAACGACGTTCGATATACCCGCAATCACTGCGATACCGGCGAAATAATAGGGAAAGCTCTCGCCCCGACTATAGGCCATTTCAAAGGTTGGCTGGATGGAGGAAATCGTTGAGAAAAGGAACGTGATCACAAGGGTTTGGACAAACATTGAGATCATAACGATGCGGTTTTTGCAAAGTTCCACAACCGCCGAAAAATAGGATTTCAGCGACAAGGGCCGTTTGTTTTCTGGCGCGAGGGTCTCTGCCTGACGCAGCAAAAGCCACATTCCTCCGACGAAGGAAACAAGTGCAAAAGCGGCGAAAACAGCGCGCCAGCCAAAGGTGAAAATGATCGCTTGACCGATCATCGGTGCAATCGCCGGGACGATCATGAAAATCGTCATCGCAATCGACATCACGCGCGCCATCATGGAGCCTTGATACAGGTCCCGCACCATGGCGAGGGCGGCGATCCGAGGTCCAGAGGCACCAACACCTTGCAGAAAACGCGCCGCGAGGAGCACTTCCAAGGATTGAGACCAATAGGAAATCAATGCACCAAGAAGGTAGATTCCGACCCCAAGCAAGATCACTGTTTTGCGGCCAAACGCATCAGAAAGCGCGCCTGCGAAAAACGTCCCGCTGCCCATGCCCAGTACAAAAACAAGGACAACCAGCATGATCCGATTTGGCGCATCGGGGGTCAATTCGAGCCCCATCATCGGCAAACCGGGCAGCATGGCGTCAATCGAAAACGCGATCATGGCAAAGAGCATGGCCACAAGGGACACAAATTCGGGGAGGGCAAGGCGTTTGGAAGCCATGGTGTGTGCTTTCTGAAGGGGTAATCAGCAGGGAGCTAATTTAATAGGAATGCTTTCCGCGCTGGCGTGCGCGAGAAGCTGAAAATACTAGTCTTTGGCCTCTTGGGCGGACTGTGCGTTGATGTCGGCGATGACCTTGGCCCAGACTTCTGGCGGTTGCGCTCCGGGAACGGCGTGTTGCCCTGCTACAATAAAGCAAGGCACGCCGGTGACGCCCATTTCGCGACTGTGTTTGTCGCGGTCTTGGATGTCTTGGATGTCTTGATCGCCCTCTAACAAGCGGCGCACAACGGCGGCATCCATGCCAACGGAATCCGCGATATCCGCGAGGACATCCGTGTCGCCAATATTGCGGCCGTCAACGAAATACGCCTTAAAAAGCGCAGAAACTACGGCGATTTGACGATCTTCAAGACCCGCCCAGTGAATAAGACGGTGCGCATTGATGGTATTGGGTGTCGTTTTGATGCTCTCAAGATTGAGCGTCAAGCCAGCCGCTTCGGCGGCTTTTACAAGCGGCGCATAGGCCGTCACTGCGCCTTCTTTACCGCCGAATTTACCCTCTAGATACGCACGCCGATCCATGCCCTCAAGCGGCATATCCGGATTGAGCTGATATGGGTGCCATTCGATGGAGAACGGATGATTTGGGTTTTCAGTTAACGCACGGTCGAGGTTAGCTTTGCCGACATAGCACCAAGGACAAATAGGGTCGGAAATAATATCAAGACGGACCATGTGGCCTCCCTAGGATCGGATTTGTGGGGTTTCGGAAGGCGCAAAACATCTGTTCGGCCAGAAATATATCGGCGCAAAATACCAGAGGGTGCCCCAAAGTAAACCGTTGAGTTCGAAAATTGCACGGTTGCACAGGGATTGTGCAAATATCCACAGAAGTCGGCGGTTATGGCGATGGCTTGCGCGTGCGGATTGGCCTGTATAATAGGTGGCTATGGACCCAAACCAAACAAGCATCGTGCGCATTGCTCGCGAAAATGGCGAAGAAGCGCTCGGTGAGCCGCTTAACCTTGGCAATCGAGTGCGCGAGTTGCGCAAATCTCGCAACTGGACGCTGGAGCAAGCGGCTAAACAAGCAGGTCTTGCGCGTTCGACCCTTTCGAAAATCGAAAACGGGCAAATGTCGCCAACCTATGAGGCGCTCAAAAAACTGGCCGAGGGTTTGGAAATCTCGGTACCGCAACTGTTTACCGCCCCTTCAAAGGCGCAAGTGAACGGGCGGATGTCGGTAACAAAAGCGGGCAGTGGTGAGGCCCATTTGACCGCTACTTATGAGCATGAACTGCTCGCGGGAACCCTGACCCAGAAGAAAATGCTGCCCTATCGGGCCCAAATTCGCGCCCGCAGTATCGAGGAATTTGACGGCTGGGTGCGCCATGATGGCGAGGAGTTTCTCTATGTGATTACGGGGGTGGTGAAGCTCTATACCGAGTTTTACGAACCCGTTGAGTTGCGTCGCGGAGACAGTGCGTATTACGACGGAACCATGGGCCATAACGTAATTTCGGTCTCGCCGGAGGACGCCGCCATCCTTTGGGTCACCTCGCTCACTTAACCCTCCACACAACAAAAAAGGCAGCCCGAAGGCCGCCTCTTGTCGTTCATCTCTAGACGTTTACAGGTTGCTGACTTTGCGCGCACCCGTAGAGATATCTTGGCCGACGCCGTCAACCGTTGCGCAGGCGGCCAAACTTGCACAGGCCGCGATGATAAATAGGAACTTAGTCATTTTGTCTCCTCTGACCACCACACATCCGGGTGATACATAATCCAGTCGCCATAGATTGGCACATGCTCTGGATACTTGAGGCTGCTGTCATGGGCAATACGTGCGATGTTAGAATACGCAAATGGAATGACATAGCGGCCAGAAATCAACACGCGATCCAAGGCGCGCACGGCGGCTTTGAACTCATCCTGAGACTCGGCGGTGAGCATCACATTAATCATCGCTTCGGCGGCGGGTTCGTTCATTCCCATCCAGTTCCGCGTGCCGGGGTTTTCAATACCTTCGTGGCCCCAATACAACATTTGCTCGTTACCAGGAGAGAGCGACAGGCCAACTTGGTAATAGGCCATTTCAAAATCATAGACCTGTGTGCGTTCTTTAAGTTGTGGCGAGTCTATGCGGGTAAGCGTGGCGTCAATCCCCAGTGGAATAAGGGACTCAACGAACATATTGCCCATGCGAAGGTTCTCGTCCGCGCCCGTATTCACAAGGATTTCAAACGCAAAGGGTGTGCCTTCGGCGTTTTGCATCACATGGTCTTTGATCTCCCAACCCGCCTCTTTAAACAGGGCCACCGCACGGCGAATGCCTTTGCGATTGGTGAGCGTGCCGTCGGAAACGGGCAGGGTATAGCCCTCTACCGTTCCGGGTTTGAGGGTGTCGGCAAAAGGCGCGAGCAATTCGGCAACGCGCCCTTCTGCGGGGCCTTCTAGCATGCCCAAAGGCGAGTTTGAGAAATACGAAGTGATGCGCGGTAAAGCGCCGCCCGTGATTGTGTCGTTGATCGCTTCGAAATTATAAAGCGAAATCAAGGCCTCGCGTACGCGCCAATCCTCAAACAGAGGGTTGCGGGTGTTCATCACAAAGCCCTCGATCCCTGTGGGCCGTTGGTGTGGGATTTCGGATTTGGCGATATCGCCACGGGTGACCGCGTCAAAGCCGTATTGGGTGTCCCATTTGGCGGAATTGCCTTCCCGGAAACTCGTTAGCAAACCGGCTTTGAAAGCCTCGAACATTACCGAACCATCAAGGTAAAACTCCATGCGGATTTCATCAAGGTTGGCTTTGCCCTTCATAAACGGCAGATCCTTGCCCCAGTAATCGGGGTTACGGACCAAAGTAACGTATTTTCCAGCGTCAAAATCGCCGATTTGATAGGGCGCGGTTGTGATCGGGATAATATCAAAACCGCCTTGGTTGAATTCCTGCCCGTCCCATTGCGCTTTCTTGAGGATCGGCCGCATGCCCATAATCAAGGCCAACTCGCGATCGTCGATGTTGAAGGTCAGGCGCACTGTCCGCTCGCCCGTCGCTTCGATTTTGTCGACTTTGCTCCACGCGCCCAAATATCGAGGATGGCCAATGGTGCCCAATGTCTCATAAGACCAGATCACATCTTCAACCGTAACGGGAGTGCCATCGGCGAATTTTGCTTCGGGGCGCAGGGTGAATTCCACCCAGTCGCGCTCGGGGCTGGTCTCCACTGATTCGGCCAAAAGTCCGTAAAGAGTAAAGGGTTCGTCGTAGGAGCGGCCCATCAGGCTCTCGTACGCATAAAATCTTAACATCCACGGAACTTGAGATTTTTGCATGTGCGGGTTGAGGCTGGTGAAGCTGCCACTCTCGCCCAAAACGATCCGTCCGCCCTTGGGCGCGTCGGGGTTCACGTAGGGGAGGGACACAAAATCATGTGGTAGCGCGGGCTCACCATACATGGACAAGCCGTGCTTGGGCTCGGCCTGTGCGACTCCTGCCGCAAGAACGATACCGAGCGCACAGATCGATTGCCTCGTTATTTGGAAAATATCTGGTTTCATTCTGGCAACAATCCCCTTCTGCCCTTTGTTATATGTGGCCGACATTACGCAGGCTTTGTAGGTATTTCAAACTTTTAGCTTGGAAGGCGGCGAAGAATTGCGTATAAAGTACTTACTGCTCGATAGGTTTCTTGCCTGTATGAAACCTGCCTCAATAACTTAACGCCAGCTTCGTGCTGGCGTTTTTTTTTGGTCTGAATTTCGGCAAAAGTTAATTTTTTATCGGCAGAAAAACGCCCCATATACCTTTATTTCTTACGTGCAATTCGCAGTTGCAGCAATTAGGTTTCTAAGAAAATATTGCAAGGAGACCGCATGTTACTTTCTGGAAAAACCGCTGTTATCACAGGATCAAATTCGGGAATCGGTCTGGGGGTTGCTGATTCTCTGGCGGCAGCGGGCGCGGACATTGTGCTCAATTCTTTCACGGATCGCCCCGAAGACCATGAACTCGCCGACGCATTGGCGCGGCGCTACAAGGTTAACGTCCGCTACATCGCTGCGGATATGTCAAAAGCCCAAGAGTGCCGCGACTTGATCACCAAAGCGGGTAAATGCGATATTCTCGTGAATAACGCGGGTATTCAGCATGTCGCCTCGATTGATACTTTCCCGATGGATAAGTGGGACGCGATCATCGCGATCAATCTCAGCTCGGCTTTTCACACCACTGCAATGGCCTTACCGATCATGCGGGCCGCAGGGTGGGGACGCATCATTAACATCGCTTCGGCGCATGGGTTAACGGCCTCGCCGTATAAATCGGCCTACGTCGCGGCGAAACACGGAGTTGTTGGCCTGACCAAGACCACAGGGCTTGAGACCGCGCGCGAACAGATCACCTGTAATGCGATTTGTCCGGGATATGTGCTCACGCCAATCATCGAAGCGCAAATTCCCGATCAAATGGCCACCCATAATATGGATCGCGAAACGGTCATTCAGGATGTCATGTTGGCGCGTCAACCTAGTGGTGAGTTTGCCACGACCGAACAGATTGGCGTCACCGCCGTGTTCCTCTGTTCGGATGCCGCAAGCCAGATGACGGGCACCACGTTGAGCATCGACGGCGGTTGGACGGCGCTTTAGTCTTTTAATTCAGCCTGAACAGGGGCGTCGGATTTCTTTGCCTGAGCGAGCTGCTTTGCGGTGTCGCTCGGGTAGACAAGCCCTGCCGAGATCACAAGTTTCGCCGCATCCTCAACCGTCATGTCCAAAACAATCACATCGGCCGTTGGCACGAACAACAAATAGCCCGATGTCGGGTTTGGCGTGGTCGGAAGGAAAACCGACGTTACAGAATCTTGGTTGGGTACGCGGGTGCGAATTTCGCCTTTGGCTTGGGTCGAAATAAAGCCAATCGACCAGATACCCTTGCGGGGATACTCAATAAGACAGGAATGTTCAAAGCTGGTATCGGTTTGGGCAAAAACCGTTTCTGCTATTTGTTTCAACCCATTATAGACCGACCTTACCACGGGCATGCGATCGACGATCCGCTCGCCCCAGTGTAAAAGTGTGCGCCCCAACAAACCTTTGGTTAGCCATCCAACAACGACCGTAAAGACTAAGAAAATGACGACGCCAAAGCCCGGGAACTTAGTATTTTCGCCCGTGGGGTAGGGTTGATCAAGCGCTGGTGCATTCCAGTTGACATAATTTCCAAGGTTGAAGTCCGGCACCCAACTATTTGGAACAAAAGGCAAAACCCAGCCATCGATCCATCCAATGACCGTCCAGATCAACCAAAGTGTTACGGCGATTGGGGCAACCACGACCACTCCGGTCAGGAAGTTAGCGCGCGTTCTGGCAAATGCGCCGCGTTTGCGCGGCTTGCCCGCCGGATCGTGATCTTGGTCTTGCATCGACGCATGTCCTTTGTTTAGGCAATATGTAAAGCCTCGCAGGCCCTCTCACAAGAGAGGCCCGCTGCAAAAGTGTTGGTTTTCAGTTCTAAATACGAAGTGCCTAAGTTTTCGCCATTTCAACAGATATTTCAGCCGCAAGGCGCGCATTGTTGAGCACAAGCGCGATATTTGCCACAAGCGACTTGCCCTCCGTCAACTCAAAGATGCGGCCCAAAAGGAACGGGGTGACGTCTTTGGCGGAAATGCCTTGTTCATTGGCCTCAGCAAGTGCCTGCGCGATTACGGGCGCTAAAACCTCGGCGGCGATTTCGGATTCGGCAGGGATGGGATTGGCGATCAACTGCCCCCCCGGAAGGCCCATCAACGTGCGCATTTTCTGGGCGCGGGCGATTTCGGCGGCGGAATCCATCCGCAAAGGCGCTGTCATATGCGAGGTTCTGGACCAGAACGCGGGCAGGGTGTCTTGACCAACCGCAATCACAGGAACACCAAGGGTTTCAAGCACTTCGTAGGTTTTCTCAAGGTCAAGAATGGCCTTGGCCCCTGCGGCAACCACGGTTACGGCCGTTTCGGATAATTCGCGAAGGTCAGCGGAGATATCAAAGGTCAATTCCGCGCCCTTGTGGACACCACCGATGCCGCCAGTTGCGAAAACGCTGATGCCTGCGAGGTTGGCGGCGATCATCGTGGCGGCAACCGTCGTCGCGCCATAACCGCCATTCGCAAGCACCACGGCGATATCCGCGCGCGAGACTTTGGCGACGTTCTTGGCGGTGGCCAATTCGGTGAGTTCCGCGTCGGTTAGGCCGATATGCAGCTTGCCGTTCATAACTGCGATCGTCGCTGGGGTCGCGCCGTTTTCGCGGACGCAATCCTCAACCAAACGCGCGGTTTCGATGTTTTGCGGATAGGGCATCCCGTGGGTGATAATCGTGCTTTCCAACGCAACAATTGGCGCACCGGCTTTGCGGGCGGCGGCAACATCGGGGGCAAGGACAATAGGTAGACTCATAGGGGTGTTCCTCCGGAAACATAAATTGCGGCAGCTTGAAGAGCGGCTTTTAGCGCGTCCTCCCGCGGGGCACCACGGGATTCGCGCACGATATGGGCGGCCATAAAGGTATCGCCCGCGCCCGTCACCCGCGTCACGAGGACTTCGGGCGGGCATGCCATCACCAGACCCTCGGCGCTGCCATCACAGGCCTGTTTGCCACCATCGGTTACCAAAACCCGACGCGCACCGCGCGCAAGCAAGCCTTTGGCGGCAAGTTCGGCGGTATCAAAGCTGTGTTGGCACAAAAGCCCCGCTTCTTCGAGGTTCACATAGAGAGTGGCGCGAGTATGGTTGAGGAACGGGTGTAGGCGATCGGCCTTGCCCGGACTGGCAGGAGCAACGCGCAGGTCCGCTTGGGCAAAAAGCGCGCTGGTGGCGATATTTTCAAGCAATGTGCGCGTGAGGTTACCATCAAGTGCAATGGAGCCTGTATAAGGAGACTCCATGCTGCCCAAACGCCCGTCGCTTAAAGGCCGCAGAATTTTGTCACCCGCCGCTTCGAGCGAATGTGCGTCAGCAATGGCTGCGATCAACCCGTTCGCGCCCTCAATCGCCATATAGCGGTCGGTGGGCAGGTCGGCGGAGCGATAGACATAGTCGGTATTGATCCCGAGTTGACGCGCAGCTTCCATAAGTTCGCTCCCTTGGCTGTCTTCGCCAATGGCCGTAAGGAGCGCGGGTGTTTGGCCAAACCGTGTTAGGGTCATGGCGATATTCATCGCAACCCCGCCCGGAAGGCGCGTAATGCGGCCCGGAACGTCCGAACCCATACGCATATGCGACGCCGCGCGGCCGATCACATCCCAAAGGACGGAACCAATCGTAAGAATTTCGGGTGTTTTGGAAGGTGCGTTCATAACACTTTGTCGCGTGAAGATGATAAAAGTGCAAGACGTGTTGAATACACCTATTCGGCGTAATTCTCGCTTATTTTCCGCATCCACCTGCTTAAAACGGGAAAATAGGCCTCGGGGACTTGCAGACTCAGGAAAGGTGAGCTAGATGCGCGCTACTTCACAGGCGAAACTAGGGCCGTGCGGGGAGAAATCCCGTACAGTCCACCGGTTGGGCACACGCCCTCAATGGTTTCGCTCAGGATAAACCGGAAAGGATTTATAGCATGGCGCTACCTGATTTTACCATGCGGCAGCTTCTTGAAGCTGGCGTTCACTTTGGCCACCAAACTCCTCGTTGGAACCCACGGATGGGTCCCTACATCTATGGTGCGCGTAACGGCATTCACATTCTCGACCTGACGCAAACTGTTCCTATGTTGGACCAGGCGCTTCAAGTTGTGCGCGATACTACTGCTAAAGGCGGTCGTATTCTTTTTGTTGGCACAAAACGTCAGGCTCAAAAGCCTGTTGCTGAAGCTGCAGAAAAATGTGCGCAATACTTTATGAATCACCGCTGGCTCGGTGGCACGCTGACAAACTGGAAAACAGTGTCCGCGTCGATCAGCCGTCTGAAAACTTTTGACGAGAAACTCGAAAATGGCGGCGAAGGCCTCACCAAAAAAGAGCGTCTTGGCATGGAACGTCAGCAAGGCAAACTCCAAGCAAGCCTTGGTGGGATCCGCGAAATGGGCGGTGTTCCTGATCTGCTTTTCGTTATCGACGTCAACAAAGAGCAATTGGCCATCGCGGAAGCAAACAAATTGGGTATCCCAGTTGTTGCGATCGTTGACTCCAACTGTTCGCCAGACGGTATCGACTATATCATTCCAGGTAACGATGACGCGGCACGCGCTATCGCGCTTTATACTGACCTTGTTGCGCGCGCAGCTTTGGACGGTATGACAGCACAAATGGGCGCTGCTGGCGTTGATTTGGGCGAGTTGGAAGAAGCTCTCGTTGAGGAAGTTGCTGTTGAGGCGTAAGCCCGCAGACTTTCTTTTCAACTGTCATTGAATTGACATAGAACGCGCCATATTTCTGGCGCGTTCTCCTATATAACACATTTTTTTAGGAGAGCCGATATGGCGATCACTGCTGCAATGGTTAAAGAGCTGCGCGACTCCACGGGCGCAGGCATGATGGACGCGAAAAAAGCGCTCGTCGAAACAGATGGTGCTATGGAGGCCGCTGTTGATTGGCTTCGCACCAAAGGTTTGGCGAAAGCTGCAAAGAAATCTGGCCGTACGGCTGCTGAAGGCCTTGTTGTCGTCGCAGTTTCCGGTGGCAAAGGCGTTGCTGTCGAAGTGAATTCTGAGACAGATTTCGTTTCCAAAAACGCAGACTTCCAAGCAATGGTTGCGAGCATTGCGACTGTTGCCCTGACTGTAAATGACGTTGATGCGTTGAATGCGGCCGAATTGAACGGCAAACCCGTCAGCGAAGTTGTACAAGACAAAGTTGCGACCATTGGCGAAAACATGAACGTGCGTCGCATGTCTGTTGTTGAAGGCGCATCTGTCGTGTCCTACGTCCATAACGCTGCAGCCCCGAACATGGGCAGCATCGGTGTTTTGGTTGCGTTGAGCGGCGAGAATGAAGCGTTCGGCAAGCAGGTTGCTATGCACGTAGCGGCCGCAAGCCCCGCATCTTTGGGCGAAGCTGATCTAGACCCAGCCTTCGTTGCACGCGAAAAAGCGATTTTGGTCGAGCAAGCCCGCGAAAGTGGCAAGCCTGAGCAAGTGATCGAAAAAATGATCGTTGGCCGGATGGCGAAATTCATGGGTGAAGTTACACTCTTGGGTCAAAGCTTCGTTGTAAATCCAGACCTCACAGTTGAAGCCGCAGCAAAAGAAGCTGGCGTTGAAATCCTTGGCTTTGTGCGTCTCGCTGTTGGCGAAGGCATCGAAAAAGTCGAAGAAGATTTCGCAGCAGAAGTTATGAAAACTGTCAAAGGCTAAGGTCTAGGGCAGGGGGCTTCGTTCCCGTCTTAAGTTTGAAACGCCGGTCCCAATGGGCCGGCGTTTTGCATTGTGATTCAGACACACTTGGACTTTAGACACAAAAAAACAGCGCAATCCGGGCAGGACCACACTGTTTTCTCCGTCAAACCTGGTCCAATTGGGGATAGAACCAGACAATGTCGCAGCTACTCTTTGCGGACTATACGCTCAAAGACATGCAATTCGGTTTCCCGAGATAGTCGGTCATATCCTGTAATTGCAGGTATGACCGACCAATTGCTCCTAGCCAAAAAAGACTTCACTCACGGAACAAACCATTAATCGCCTGTTTGGCGACTGTTTTAAAGTATGGAAAACCATACCAACCTAACTTTATGACATGTTAGGTTGTTACAACGAAAATCTGCTTTTGAAAAGATGCTTTCAAAACGGCCTGTGTTGTTGTTTCTACCTCAAGCGCTTCACGAGCTAAACGGAGGTGTTTTTCTATAGTCTCAGGTTTGAGACCCATGATGGTTGCAATGTCTTGCGTGGTTTTCCCGTCGCCGACCCATTCCAAAACTTCTCTTTGTCTCTTGGTCAACAGATTACGCGAATAGCTGTGCGGCAGGCTTTGGGCCTTTAGGTGAAAAATGGTACAAAGCGCATTGATAGTGCGGCCATGCGTCTCCCAAAGTGCGTCGACTTCTTCCTGTGTTAGGCCCACGTCCGCCGTCAAAATCAGAGCGGATTTTTCACGAGAACGGTCGCTCGGAAAGCTAATCGTATATCCCGCAAAAATATTATGTTCTTTATTGAAATCAAGGGCTTCTTGCTGTTCCTTCGTCAAAGGACTTTGGCCGGTCGGGATTTGGGCACGACTCCAACTGATTGGGCCGGAATGTTGCAAAGCCCATTGCGCGATCGGTGAGCGAGCATAGTGCTCCTCGAAAATAAACCCGTTGGTGTAGGCTTCGGGGTGGTTGCTCAAAACCACTATATCATCTGGATTGCCAAATCGGTTATCGCCCCAAACCCGCGTAAATCCATACAACATTCTCCCAAAGCCAAATTCGGAAATTCGGGCGACATGGAGCTCCCAAAGGTCATCAAGTGTTTGGGCTTCTATGAGACTTTCGAGATAAGAATTCATGCAGTAGAACCCGCCAAATGCTTAACAAGAGCATCAATCGCAAGGATGTATCCGTGAGAGCCAAAACCGCAAATCTGGCCTAACGCCACAGGGGCAATGAAGGATTTATGCCGAAATGTTTCACGGGCGTGAATGTTTGACAGATGCACTTCGACCACGGGCAGGCTAACCGATGCTATGGCATCCATAAGGGCGACGGATGTGTGGGTGTAAGCGCCAGCGTTTAATACAACGCCCTTAAATTTGGACTTGGCGGCATGGAGCGCATCAATAAGGGCACCTTCATGGTTGGATTGAAGGCACGAGATATCGATATCAAGCGCTTGCCCGTGGGTTTTACACATTTTCTCAACGTCCGAGAGCGTTTCACTTCCGTAAACTTCTGGCTGGCGGGTGCCCAGAAGATTTAGGTTCGGTCCGTTAAGAATTAGAATAGATGTCATAGCTACAAACCTTTTTTCAGTCCCATAATGAAACTTATATTGAGAAATTGAAAGATTTCCAATCAATTGTCGGCTATCTGTTTAGTTGGGTGGAATTGCAGTTGCATGGTAGGCGTTTCTAATAAGAAAGACACGTTTTAATCAATCTGTGCATATTTGACTGCCCATTAATTTAACATAATACCAATTATACGCCTTATGGATGTGCGCGGGTGCGCGCTACCTCCAACTTCGACTTTTGTTAGAAAACAGTATTTTATCTAACAAGAGGAATCGGTGTGGGAACGACTTATGCTCAGTTAAGTCTCACAGAACAAAGCAGGTGTCCTTTTCAGTGATTGCATAGCAATCAACTTCTAGGCTGTTGAATGTTGGAAGCACGCTAAAGTTCCTGTTGATGAGATTTCTAGCGTGTTGAAGTGCTGTCGATCAACAATTTACTGGGAACTGCGGCGTGATCGCTTCCTAGATGAATGCTTGCCTAAGAACGCGGCATACTACGGCTATGTTGAAAACATCAATCCAAGGGCTAGACGTCTGCTGCTCCGCAAACGAGACATCCGAAGAATGTCGGATCACGATATCAAAAAAACAGTGACCGTCTCAAAACAATACTCCGCGTAAATGCCTCGGCTGGAAGACACCAGATGAAAGGGGCCGCGAAAAGATGATGGAGGAATTGCGATGAGCGCCCTACCCTAAAGCCCAACAAGATTCGCTTACACCTTTGCAAAAAAAACAGGACCATTGAACTTGCTTGCGGCAATGAATTTTAATTTTCCTAATGCTTACTCACCGAATTAGGTCAATTTAATCAGTGTGATGCCATGTCCCGTAAAAAAATATGCAAAATTGAGATAATAAAGGAAACGGCCATTTACCAATCGTTTGGGAAATTCGTTCACTCCTATGGCCACCAAGTTGCACGCCGCGAGTACGGACGTAATCTAATTGCTGGACCTAAGAATGAATGTTGTACAAAGGCGCAGCTTTGCGCAAACACCGCTGTCCCAGAAGCACGCCGCAATCTTTATCGAGATTGCTGAACGCTTGTCTGGTAACCGGATCACGCCTGATCAAGTTGACTTCCTAACGCTGCGCGTGCGCAGACGGATGCGTGTTCATCGGGACGAAAGTTTTGAAGGTTACATCAGACGCGTTCAGGACGATCAAGTTGAAGAACACGCGTTAATGGAGAGCCTCGTAACGCATACTACGGATTTTTTTCGCGAACCTGCGCATTTTAAGTGGCTCCGGAATGGGGGGCTAAACCGGCTCTCCGATGGTAAACCCGCCTCTTGTCTCAATGTTTGGAGTGCCGCATGCTCGTTGGGGTCCGAACTTTGGAGTACAGCAATAGAAATCGCGCAGTTTCAAGAGGATGCGGGCGTTCCTTATTGTGCAAACCTCGTTGGAACTGATATTTCCAAGACCATTCTCGCGCGCGCAAAAGCTGCAATTTTCAGTGCAGAGGAAATCAGCGGCCTTCCGGCGCAGTATCGGTCAAAATATTTGCAACGGAATTGCACCGAAAATCAAAAATTTCGCATTGCTGCGCCGCTTTTGGAGTCCGCCAGTTTTGTAGCGCATAATTTATTGACTCCGCCGTTGTTTAGCACACTTCAATTCGATTTAGCTCTCCTGCGTAACGTATTGTTATATTTCAACAAGGACGACCAGCAGCGCGTTTTTAACCACGTACTTTCTCGCCTACGGCCCGGTGGAATACTGATGATTGGACATACTGAAGTTCTTTCGATTGAAACCATTGGTACCAAACGTGTAGGTCCAGCAATTTTTATAAAGGAATAGAGGAAATGAACGTCTCCCTTCCCAAATACCGTGTCCTAATTGTCGATGACAGCGCCTTTTTTCGCAAAGCAATTGAAATGATCCTATCAAAAGACCGACGCCTAGAGGTGGTTGGATGTGCGAAGGATGCCTTTGAGGCCAAACAAATGGTTGATAGTTTACAGCCTGACGTCATTACTTTGGATGTTGAAATGCCAAAAATGGACGGTCTTGAGTTTCTGCGCCGCCTGATGGCCCACCGGCCGATTCCTGTCGTGATGTGTTCAACGATTGTCACCAAAGGATCCGATTTACTGATGCAAGCCTTAGAAATGGGCGCTGTGGGGGTGATTGAAAAAGGATTGGTGGGCAATGGGCGTCACGCGGCCGATTTACAAATGCAGATATGTGACACCGTGCGCGGAGCAGCATTGGCAAAGTTGCAAAAAAGATCTCGAAATATTGCTCAAAACCCGGACGCTATAAAAAGCTACGCGCTTGATCCAAAAGAGGTAAAACGTGTTGAAAACTCTCTATCGGTCCTTGGTGTTGGATCTTCGACGGGCGGCCCAGAGGCTCTTAAAACACTTTTAGGAGGGATGCCGTCCAATTGCCCACCGATTGTCATGGTGCAACATATGCCCGAGGTTTTTACCGGGCCATTTGCGAAGCGCCTCAACAAATACGCCCCCATGGACGTGCGTGAAGCCAAGCAGGGAGACGTTCTGCGAAACGGCCTCGCCCTCCTCGCGCCTGGGTCTCATCACATGGAAATTATGTACAACCCTCTGAATTCAAAGGAAATGATCGTTTCTTTGAATGAAGGTGGTCTTGTGTCGCGGCATCGCCCCTCGGTGGACGTGCTTTTCCGTTCTCTAGCTACAAATATTGGCAAACGCGCAACGGGAGTTATTTTGACAGGCATGGGGCAGGATGGCGCTGATGGTCTGCTCGAAATGCGGCAGACCGGATCGCGTACCTATGGCCAAGATCAAGAAAGTTGTGTGGTTTATGGAATGCCTAAAGTTGCGAAGTCTATCGGGGCCGTTGAACGCGAGCTTCCCCTTACCAGCCTTGCGAAAGCAGTGTTAACGCAGGCCGCTCCTTAAGCGCCCTGCCCTAATGCGTTATCCCAATGCATAGCCTGCACCGCGCACGGTTCGGATTAAATCTTCCGAACCTTTGATGCTCAATGCCTTGCGCAGGCGCCCAATATGAACGTCAACCGTGCGCGTATCAACATAGATATCGCGCCCCCAAACCCGATCCAAAAGCTGCTCGCGGCTGTAAACCCGACCCGGTTTTTCCATGAAGGTCACCAACAAGCGAAACTCTGTCGGACCAAGCTTCAACTCTTGACCAGCGCGGAAAACCTTGTGGCTTTCACTATTAAGCACAACGTTTTCAAACTCTAGCGTTTGCCCAACGGCGGCGGGGCGTGTGCGCCTCAGATTGTTGCGCACGCGGGCCATCAGCTCGGCCACCGAATAGGGTTTCACAACATAATCATCGGCGCCATTTTCCAATCCCCGTACGCGGTCAACTTCTTCGCTGCGCGCAGAAAGCATAATGACGGGTACATCACGGGTTTCGGCCCGTGACTTCAACCGGCGACAAATTTCAATGCCAGACACATTCGGTAGCATCCAATCAAGAAGTACCAAATCGGGATTTTCTTCACGCACCATCAGAAGGGCTTCTTCCCCGTTCACGGCCTTGAATACTTCGTAACCTTCGGCTTCAAGATTATACACGAGGACTTCGCGTTGTGCGGGCTCATCTTCGACAACGAGGACGGATGGTTTGTCTGCGGACATTCAATTAATCCTTTACAAGTCAAGGTTATAGGACGGCATTGATCCTTTGATGCGCTCTTCAGCGGGCATTTCACCGGTCACAAGATAGATAACCTGTTCTGCAATTGACGTGGTGTGGTCGCCCATGCGCTCGATATTTTTGGCAATAAAATGCAGGTGCATACAGGCGGTGATGTTGCGCGGGTCTTCCATCATGAAGGTGAGGAATTCACGAAACAGGGCGTTGTACATTTGGTCAACTTCTTGATCACGGCGGCGCACATCTTCTGCCATTGCGACGTCGCGTTGAACGAAGGCATCCAAAGCATCGCGCAGCATGTGTTCAACCTCGCGACCCATGCGCCGGATCGCGCCAGATGCACCGTCAATATCGGGCATTTGAACCAGCGACGATGTGCGTTTACCGAGGTTTTTGGCATAATCCCCGACCCGCTCAAGGTTCCCCGCGAGTTTCATCACCGTCAAAACCGTACGCAGGTCCGTTGCCGTGGGCGAGCGCAAGGCAATGACACGCGCCGCTTCGGAATTTACCTGATCTTCGAGGGCGTCAATCGCCTTATCGCGGAGTCGCACTTGCTGTGCGAGTTCCTCGTCACGGTCTTCCAATGCTCTGGTTGCATCGGAAATGGCCACCTCAACAAGGCCGCCCATTTTCATGATAAGTGCTTGAATACTTTCAAGATCACGGTCGAACGAGGATACGATGTGTTGTTCTTGCATGGGGGGTCTCCTAACCGATCCGGCCCGAAATATAGGCCTCCGTACGGGGATCAACGGGGTTGGTGAAAATACTGTCAGTCGCGCCAAATTCAACGAGGTTTCCAAGGTGGAAAAACGCTGTTTTTTGGCTCACACGGGCGGCTTGCTGCATGGAGTGCGTTACGATAACCACAGAAAAATTGGAGCGCAAATCGTCGATGAGTTCCTCAACCTGCGCGGTTGCAATGGGATCAAGCGCCGAACAGGGTTCATCCATCAGGAGCACTTCTGGGCTGGTCGCGATGGCGCGGGCGATGCACAAACGTTGTTGCTGGCCGCCCGAAAGGCCCGTTCCGGGGGCGAGAAGACGGTCTTTGACCTCTTCCCAAAGCGCGGCTTTGCGCAGGCTGTCTTCGACAATCTGGTTAAGCTCGGTTTTGTTTGCGGCCATCCCGTGAATTTTCGGTCCATAGGCCACATTGTCATAGATCGATTTAGGGAAGGGATTTGGCTTTTGAAACACCATGCCGACCTTGGCCCGCAATTGAACAGGGTCCACTTTTGCGTCATAGATGTCTTCATTGTCCAGCAAGATTTTGCCTTCCACCCGACAAATATCAATCGTGTCGTTCATGCGGTTCAAACAGCGCAGGAAGGTGGATTTTCCACACCCCGACGGACCAATAAAGGCCGTAACGGTTTGGGCAGAGATCTCGACGTTTACGTCCTTAAGCGCTTGAGTCTCTCCGTAATAGACCTGCACATTTGCCGCAGAAATCTTGGTTTTTTGATCACTCACGACTCTCTCCATCATTCTCATATCATTCATTTTTGCGCCCTCTCTACCAGCGGCGTTCAAAGCGGCGGCGCAACATAACTGCCCCTGCGTTTATCACAATCAGCATTAACAACAGTACGATAATCGCGCCGGAAGCCCGCTCAAAGAAGGCCGGATCGGCCCGTTGTGTCCAGTTATAGACCTGCACGGGAAGCGCCGATGCCGGATCAAACAGGCCTTCTGGCGGCGCACCCGGGAATTCGCGCACAAAGGCGACCATCCCGATGAGCAACAAGGGCGCGGTTTCGCCGAGGGCTTGCGCAAGGCCAATAATCGTACCCGTCAAAATACCCGGTGCCGCGAGGGGTAACACGTGGTGAAAGACGGCCTGCATCTTGCTGGCGCCGACCCCCAACGCCGCGTCGCGGATGCTTGGCGGTACGGATTTCAGGCTGGCGCGGGTCGAGATGATGATCGTGGGAAGCGTCATCAGTGTCAGGACCAAGCCGCCGACAATTGGTGCCGACTGCGGTAGGCCCGCGAAGTTAATGAAAATCGCCAGTCCAAGGATACCGAAAACAATCGAGGGGACTGCAGCGAGGTTGCTGATGTTCACTTCAATAAGATCCGTCCAACGGTTTTTTGGTGCGAATTCTTCCAGATAGATACTGGCCGTGACTCCAATAGGCAAAGCCAAAAGCAACACAACCCCCATCATATAAAGGCTTCCCAAGATCGCGACGCCAAGGCCCGCCGCTTCGGGGCGCTGGTCCGAGGCGTCGGGGGCTGTGATAAATCCCCAGTTAAAACGGGTCACTATATCGCCAGATTTCTTCAAAGCATCTGCGGCGAGGAGTTGTTCCGGCGTGACGTTTTGGTCCAAGGCCGCACTTTCTAGCGACACGCGGTCCTTGTAATAGCCATCGACCCGACCATCCGCCAAAACGTTGATTGTGATGGTTTGGCCTATGAGGTTTGGGTTGCTCAACACCATATTGCGCACCTGCGCGGGGGCTTCTTTGGAAATCATCCCGCTTGCTTCTTTTTTAGACAGATCTGTGACGCCCGCTGCTGCCAGTTTTTCCAACAAGGCTGTGGTCAGGAGTGGCGCGTAGGTGATCGTTGAAGCTTTTTTCATCACCTCCAAATCGCGCACGCCGGATTTGTCGAGCTTGCTTTCGAGAAGGTCCACATTCAGCGTGATAAAGGTCTGGCGAAATGCGCCCGCGCCGTTGCTCACAATCGACGTGACCAAAACAATGAGGGCAAGAAGGCCCACACTGATCGCTGCCATTCCGTAATAGCGAAACCGTCTCTCGGCTGCGTTGCGCTTTTTCACGCGGTCGGTTTGCACATACAGCGAGGCCGATGGACGGTTGGTTGAAAAATCGCTCATTCGTACTGTTCCCGATATTTGCGCACGATATAGAGGGCGATAACATTCAGCCCCAACGTGATGGTAAAGAGGGTAAGGCCAAGCGCAAAAGCGACGAGCGTTTCTGGGCTGGCAAAGTCGGTATCGCCGGTCAATTGGCTAACGATTTTAACGGTCACGGTTGTCATGGCCTCAAAGGGATTGAGCGACAAGCGGGCCGCGGCCCCTGCCCCCATCACCACGATCATGGTTTCGCCAATGGCGCGACTGGCTGCGAGCAAAACCGCGCCCACGATGCCAGGAAGCGCTGCTGGCACCACAACTTGGCGGATGGTTTCGGACTTTGTGGCGCCGAGGCCAAGCGAGGCATCGCGCATGGTTTGGGGGACCGCATTGATGATGTCATCGGACAAAGAACTCACGAAGGGAATAAGCATGATCCCCATCACGAGGCCCGCCGTCATCACCGACGCACTGCTTTCGCCAAGGCCCAAAGGCTGTGCGAAATGATCCCGCAACATCGGGCCAACTGTCACCAGCGCGAAAAGGCCGTAAACAATCGTCGGAATACCCGCGAGAACTTCGATCAGAGGTTTGGCAATGGCACGGGTTTTAGGGCCTGCATATTCAGACATATAGATCGCGGCGAACAACCCGACGGGCACCGCGAAAAGGAGCGCGATGAAGCTGATATAGAGCGTACCCCAGAGGAGCGGCAGGATACCAAGGTCGCTGTCCCCCCGGAAATTCGGTGCCCAGTTGGTTCCAAAGAAGAACTGAACGAACGGGTACTGAAAGAAGAAATTGCGCGTTTCAAACAACATGGAAAGCACGATGCCCGCTGTGGTGAAAATCGCGATGGAGGCTGAAAAAATCAACATCAGTTTGATGGCGGCTTCTACGCGGTTGCGGGCGCGGAAATCCTTGGTGATCTTCCCGAGTGCATAAAGCAGCCCCGCAATGGTCGCCCCAATACTCGCGAGAGATAACCAAAACCGGCCGGTTGCACTTAGCTTGCGCATCTCTTGTGCGGCCTCAAGGATCGCAGGTTCGACCGCTTGCCCAACGGCCACGCCGTATGATCCGAGTGTGTCTTTGAGCGCCTCTGGTGTACCAGAAAGCGTATGCGACGCCTCCCAATCCAACACGCCGCGTGCAACGGCTGAATCAAGCCCGTCAGCAATGCGGTGCACGTCGCTTAGGACCAAGCTGCTCGCGGCACCCGCATCAAGGAGTTGATTTTCTAGGGAGGATTTAACTGCGTTTTCGACAAAGAATGGCTGGATGAAAAGCCAAGCCAGCAAAACAAAAATCCCCGAGAGAAACGCCGTGCCTGCTGCGAAACTCCCGTAATAGATCGGGAGCGAATGGAGGAGCTTTGAACTCCCGTTGGCGGATGCAAGGGCGCGTTTGCGACCCAACACATAGCCAAGGGCCGAGAGCGCAAGGATCGTGATGATTATCCAAAATACCGGCATATTCATTCCGTCAAATAAGAAAGGAGCCGCCCACGATTGGGCAGCTCCTAAGGGGGATTACATCCCCAATGTGCCTTCAGTGGCGATCAATTCTTGAGTTGTAGCAAGATCAGGATCGGCAACAAGACCGTACTCGGAGAGGGGTCCGTCGGAGCCCGCGATCTCGTCGGACACGAAGAATTCAGCGTATTCTTTGAGGCCAGGGATTACGCCGATGTGCGCTTTTTTGATGTAGAAGTACAAAGGACGCGACACAGGGTATTCGCCAGTCGAGATGGTTTCTGTTGAAGGGGCAACGCCGGACATTGTTGCAACTTGCAGCTTGTCTGTGTTGTTTTCATAGAATGCGAGGCCGAACACGCCGATGCCGTCTTTGTTGCTTTCGATGCGTGCGAGGGTCTCGGTGTAATCACCGTCGATGTCTACGGACACACCGTCGGTACGGATCGCCATACAAGCTTTTTCAGCGGCTTTTTTGTCGTCGCCGTTGGCAGCTTTGAGAACCTCAAATGCGCCAGTTTCTTCACAACCAGCAAGGATCACTTTTTCCTCAAAGACTTCGCGGGTACCGTGCTTTGTACCTGGGATGAAGGCTGCGAGTTTTTGCGCGGGGAAAGCCGCGTTAACGTCTGTCCAAGTCGTGTTTGGGTTCGCAACCATTGCGCCATCAACCAAGATGGTGTCGGACAAAGCGTTGTACCAATCGGCAGGGGTGAATTCGAAGGTTTCGCCGTCGATGTCGGAAGCAAATACAATGCCATCATAGCCGATACGTACTTCGATGATGTCGGTTACGCCAGCTTCGGCACAGGCTTTGATCTCGGCGTCTTTGATTGGGCGACTGGCGTTTGCCACGTCAATTGTGTCTTCGCCAAGACCTTGGCAGAATTTTTTGAGGCCAGCAGAAGAGCCACCGGATTCAACAACAGGTGTCGGGAAGTCTGTGTTTTCACCAAAAGCTTCAGCCACGATGGCAGCGTAAGGCAATACAGTTGAGGAACCGGCAATCTGTACTTGATCGCGAGCGGATGCAGATGTCGTAGCGGCAGCAAGTGCCAAAGCAGATACGCTGAATTTCACAAATGACATGGGAACTCCTTAATGTCAGTTATGGGCCTTCCTTGTGCAAGACCCTCAACGCGCTGTTTAAGAGCGCTCGTTAATGGTTTTGTGACATCAACGTAACAGTTTTATGACAAGTGACGACCTTTGGCGTGTTTCTCTAAGAAATGGGCAAAATAACGATGAACTGGCTGCCTTTTCCCTCGTCACTTTGAATTCTCAGACGTCCGCGATGGCGATTCACGATGTGTTTTACAATCGCAAGTCCAAGCCCCGTCCCCCCTAATTCACGGCTGCGATGGCCATCTACACGGTAAAACCGCTCGGTCAGACGTGGCAAATGGTGGCTTTTAATCCCGTCGCCTTCGTCGCTTACGGTCGCAAGGACGGCGGGGCAGCGCAGACTGGGTTCAAACGCAACGCAGGTTAGAGTAATCGTGACAACACCGCCCTTTTTGCCATATTTAATGCTGTTTTCGATCAGATTGCTAAACACCTGCTGGAGTTGATCACTGTCCCCCGTCAGGTGAATTGGCTCTGTCGGCATGTCAAAGGCAACCCTTACGTCGGAGGCCTCCGCTAAGGGACGCAGCGCCACAATGACGGCATCGATGACGGAAGCAATATCGAGTTGCACGTCAGGTCGGATTCGCTCTTGGGATTCTACGCGAGAAAGCGACAGAAGATCCCGCACAAGGCGATTCATGCGGGCGGCTTCTTGATCCATAATCCCAAGGAAACGCTCGCGTGCCACCGAATCGTTCTTTGCCGATCCTCGTAAGGTTTCTATGAACCCTGCGAGGGCTGTGAGCGGAGTTCTCAACTCGTGCGACACATTGGCAACAAAGTCGCGGCGCATTTGACCTGCTTCCTCAAACGAAGAAATGTCTTGAAATGTCAGGAGGACACCCTGCCCCTCGGCCATTTCAACGGGCCGACAAACGACCTCGAAAATAGTCTCATGCGTGGTCGTGGTCTTGACGAATTTGGCGCGCGTTTCACGTGTGTTTTCCACGCACCTTTCAACGCAATCGAGTAAGATAGGTTGACGCAAAGCGGTAATATAATGCCTCCCCTCCAGTCCCGCTCCAAAGAGTTCGACGGCCAGTGGGTTGATAACACGCGCTATATGTTGGGTATCGATTAGCACCGCTGGGAGAGGTACGCCGGCGAGAAGAGCTGCGGAATGTTGGTCTGTCATTTTTGGGTCCTGCGGTCTCGTTGTCGCAACGATGATTCAAGTTTTGTTAAAAGTAAATCTAACGACACCGATTATGCGATTTACCTGTTGAAAGTTTTGCCTATACTTCTTGTTAATCAATGAACTAATTGTGACAAACGGCCATTTAAGCGAGTGAATCTCCATGAATTACGGTGCCAACCTCAGTAAGTTAAGAATGTGACACGAGATAGGTCTGACATCTCCAACAATGAAAAAGAACCCGTAACATTGATTGTCGGGGACGCTGCTGCTTGGCTTTCTGCTGGGCGCAGTTTGCCGGATGATCCGAGTCTGCATTACGTAAGTTTCGACGAAATGTCGCAGCGGTTACTTGAGTCCTTTGAGCCCGATATTATCCTGACCCCGCTTCTGGGACAGGGGTTTGATGCCCTTGATTTGGCTGTCATACTTGAGCAATATAAATACAAAGGCCGTTTTCGTGCGCTATGTCCGAAGCTTCCAAATCCCGATTTGGTGATGCGCGAAATTCAGTCCCTGTGCCCGAGTGTAGATTTTGACCTTTTTGTCGTCGACGACAGTGATCCGCGCCGCCTCAATTGACCTGTGCCGCCGCATGAATGGCCGTTGTGAATTCGTCAATAAGAACGCGAATATCCTCAACACCAACCGACACGCGAAAGAACCCTTCACTCATACCGAGGGCCGCACGCGCCTCTGGCGTCAGCGCCCGATGGGACGAGCTGGCGGGGTGCGAGAGGGTTGTGCCGATATCGCCAAGAGTGGGCGCAAATGCGATGTTTGGGGCCGCTAGAGTCATGGCATTCGCCGCAGCTCGCCCGCCCTCGATCTCGAAACTCACCATGTTTGAGCCATATTCCCCAAGGATTGCCGTGGCGCGATTATGGTCGGGATGGTCCTGCCGTGTAGGATAAAGAACTCGTTTCACATTTGGCAGGGTCGCAAGGTGATCCGCAAGGGCGCGGGCGTTTTCTTGGGCGCGATCAAACCGCAGGTTGAACGAATACAGTCCCCGCTCCGCGAGCCAGCAATCAAAGGGGCTGGCGGTAAATCCGAAAGTAACAGACGTGTCGTAAATCTTCTTCTGCAAAGCGGGATCGCGGGCGACGGCATAACCAAGTGTGACATCTGAATGCCCGGCCAAAAGCTTGGTCACAGAATGCACGACCACATCCGCACCATGTTCAAACGGACGATACGCGCGCGGCGTTGTAAAGGTATTGTCGACCACCAAAAGCGCGCCAATCTCTTGCGCGAGGGCGGCAATCCCTTCCATATCGGCAATCCGCAACGTAGGATTTGAGACAACCTCAACAAGGATCATTTTCGTCGCGGGCGTCACGGCCTTGCGCATAGCGGCAACATTTGTGGGATCGGCCAACGTCGCGGTGACCCCGAAACGTGGCATATCTTGCGTCAACATCCGCATGGAACGCCCATAAAGCTGATCCGCGGCGACAACATGATCGCCACTTTGTAATAATCCCAGCAGAACCGCCGAAACCGCAGACATTCCCGAACTCGTGATAATCCCACCGCTCACGCCTTCCATCTGGTCGATTTTTTGCGCCAAAACATCGGCGTTCGGGTGGCCTTCTCGGGCGTAGGTATAGCCTTTGGCGCGGCCTTCGTATTGGTCGTCCAACCGGTCTGGTGAGGGAGAGGCATAGACCACCGAAGGCTGGAGCGGCGTAACAACCGCGCGCGAAATTGTCTCGGGCCACGGGGTGCGGCGCACGAGGTTTTCAGTCGGTGTATTGGAATCAGACATGGAAAATCCTAAATTTCAGTCAAAGTCGCCCGAAATCGGCGCATGTTGTTTTGATAGCTAAGGGCGCTGGCACGCAGCCCAGCAATCGCTTTCTCATCAAGGTCACGGATGATTTTTCCCGGCGCGCCCATCACAAGGCTACCGTCCGGAATCACTTTGCCTTCGGTGATCAAGGCCCCTGCCCCAATCAAACAATTGCGGCCGATTTTAGCTCCGTTCAAAACGATGGCGCCCATGCCGATTAACGTGTTTTCGCCGATGGTACAGCCATGCAACATGGCCTTGTGCCCGACTGTACATCCCGCCCCGATGACCAAAGGGAAACCCATGTCCGTATGTAACACACAGTTTTCTTGGATATTGCTGCCCTCGCCGAGGGTTATGTCCTCGTTGTCTCCGCGCAGTGTCGTGCCAAACCAAACCGATGCCCCAGGGCGGATTATGACTCCGCCGATAATATTGGCATCGGGTGCAATCC
Organism: Falsihalocynthiibacter sp. S25ZX9; assembly: GCF_041205405.1. Lineage (NCBI taxonomy): Bacteria > Pseudomonadati > Pseudomonadota > Alphaproteobacteria > Rhodobacterales > Roseobacteraceae > Falsihalocynthiibacter > Falsihalocynthiibacter sp. S25ZX9. Next base: position 99,297 of record NZ_JBGFCD010000008.1, on the reverse strand, counting down.
AGCTGTCGGGATCAATTTGTGGTGCGCGGTCTGCGAGGGCATAAAGTGTCACGGGCGTTCCTCAAATTCAGTGTTCAAATTGCGTACTAAATCCACCAACCCAATCTGGCGACTCCGTCGCAGTCGTTCGGCGGTGACTATGGCGCGCACGTCGTTTTCGGCCTGATCTACATCGCGATTAACCAAAACGTAATCGTATTCGGCCCAATGGCTTATCTCATCTTTACTGCGTTTCATACGGACATCAATCACCTCAGCACTGTCCTGCTCGCGCGCAATTAAGCGCCTTTCAAGCTCGGCAATGGACGGGGGCAGCACGAAAATCGACACCACATCCTCGGCGCGAACCGAATTGCGGACCTGCTGACCACCCTGCCAATCAATGTCAAACAGAACATCGCGACCAGATTGCAAAGCGGCAATCACGGGAGCCTTAGGTGAGCCGTAGAAATTGTCAAAGACCTGCGCATGTTCAAGCATTTCGTTATTTGCAACAGAGGCTTGGAAATCATCCTTCGAGTGAAAATAATACTCGCGGCCATGTTCTTCGCCCGCGCGCGGTGCGCGTGTTGTTGCAGAAACGGAGAACTTAATCGACGAATCCCATGCCATCAATCGTTTCGAAAGCGTTGATTTTCCGGCACCCGAAGGGGACGACAGGATAATCAGGATTCCACGGCGGTCTTTAGCGAGATCTTCGGTCATGTTTACTCCACGTTCTGTACTTGCTCGCGCATCTGATCGATGACAGCCTTCAGGTCAAGCCCGATCCGCGTGAGGGACACCGCTTGGGCCTTGGCGCACAGCGTATTTGCCTCGCGGTTAAATTCCTGGGACAGGAAATCGAGCTTGCGGCCAATAGGTTGATTGGAGGCCAAAAGATCGCGCGCCGCCCCAACATGGGCGTGAAGGCGGTCAATTTCTTCGGTCACATCGGCCTTAACAGCCAACATCGCGAGCTCTTGTGCCACGCGATCGGGCTCCGCGCCATCTACATTGTTGAGGATATGGCGCAAATTCTCGGTCAAAGTCGTGGCAACCACATCTTTGCGTTTTTTGGCTTCGGCAGCTGCGGCAATCGTCAGGGCTTCGATGCGATCCATCTGTTCAGAAAGCACTTTAAGCAATGCCTCCCCTTCAACGGCCCGCATTTGCGCGAAACTTTCGAGCACAGTATCAAAGTCAGTCAGAATCACTGCCTTTAATTCTTCGGGATTATCGGCCTCTTGCGTGACCTCTTGCACGCCTTTCTGGGTTAACAGATCCAGTGCCGAAACCCCCGAAAGGGTTAATTTTTGTGCCGCGGCCACCGCTTCAACCGCCTGAACAGCCAAGATCACGCGTTCGAGCACCTCTTGGTTTATGGTTAATTCGGATGGCGAAGCAATTCGATTTAGTTTCAGGGATATCTGAATGGATCCGCGTGAAAATTTTAATGAAGTTTTGGCCTTAACCTCTTGTTCTAGGCCATTAATCCAGTCAGGAACTCTTGGGCGAACATCAAGCCCTCGGGCATTGACGCCTCGCATGTCCCATGTCCATTCGTATAGGCCTACACCCCCCGTTTGGGCAGAAAAGCTCGTCATTGAGTTAACCATATTTACTGAATTCTCTCCCAAATCGGGTCAAAGGGGCTATATTAACTTTTGAGTAATCATTGCGGACATAAGGTTAACAGAGGCCACCGCATGGAACAATAACCCCAGTTTGTCACAAAGCAATTTGTTTGGATGATGGGACGTTTTGTAAAAGGTGTAGTGGTATGAAAATGAGATCAGAAAATAACGTTATTAGGCTTAAGGAGTTTCAACGGACCGTGTCTTTTCCTGCCATAAACGAAGTTGTAGCCTATTGGGAAGGTCTGCGCGGGGGACGACCCGTGCCGATGCGCAGCGAAGTCAATCCACGCGGCATTGAAAGTGCCCTCTCGAATGCGTTTATTCTTGAACGGATCGCGCCGGGTATGGCGCGTTTTCGCCTCGCGGGTGCGCATCTTTCTGATCTTATGGGGATGGAAGTGCGCGGCATGCCGTTCACATCTTTTTTCACACCAGACGCGCGCAAAGAGGTTGGTGCAGCGCTGGAAGCTGTCTTTCAAAGCCCTGAAATCGTTGAGATTATGGTGACTGCGGATACGGGGATTGGCAAACCAGACCTGTACGGAAAAGTTGTTCTGCTGCCGTTAAAAAGTGACTTGGGAGATATTACCCGCGCGCTTGGCTGTTTTGTGACCGAGGGTGAAATCGGTCGGTCGCCACGACGCTTTGGGGTTACGGACCGCAAGGTCACCCAGATTGCGACCGCTCTCGTGACACCTCCTTCCGCGCGGGAAAAAACTGCTGAAACGGAGTTCAGTCCTCCCAGTTTCACAAGCGACGTTATTCCCGGTTTTGAAGAGGCGAAGTCCACCTTCATTGCCGCGCCAAAAGAGGATGTAGGGCGTCCAAATCTGCGCCTTATCTCCTTTGACGACTGAGTATGTCACCAATGGCTGCCCTAAAATGTCTTGCATCGTTGCAAAACTGTTTGGGTTTTAACACGTAAAAAAAGCCCCGCATTCAGAAAGAGTGCGGGGCTTTTTTAATTTTTAAGCGCTTAGCTTGCCTTTGCGGCTGCTAACTTGTTGCTGCGGTCCGCGAGTTTTTCGGAAACAAGGAAAGCAAGTTCCAAGGATTGGCTGGCATTCAAACGTGGATCACACGCCGTGTGGTAACGATCCGAAAGGTCCTCGTCCGTTACCGCCCGCACGCCACCGGTACATTCGGTCACGTCTTGGCCCGTCATTTCGAAATGCACGCCACCTGGAACTGTGCCAGAAGCCTCGTGAATGGCAAAGAATTCCTGCACTTCGCGCAGAACGCTTTCAAACGGACGGGTTTTATAGCCCGTGGTCGATTTGATCGTGTTGCCATGCATCGGATCACAGGTCCAAAGCACATTGGCGCCCTCTTCCTCAACTGTTTTGATCAAACGCGGCAAGTGATCGCCAACGCTGCCTGCCCCGAAACGCGCGATGAGGGTCAAACGGCCCGCTTCGTTTTTCGGGTTCAGTTTTTCCATCAAGACTTTGAGGTCCTCGGCGGTTGTGGTCGGGCCACATTTCAAACCGATCGGGTTTTGAACCCCGCGACAGAATTCAACATGCGCCCCGTCAGGTTGACGGGTGCGATCGCCGATCCAGATCATGTGACCAGAGCCCGCAATCGGCAAGCCTGTGGTCGAATCGATCCGGCAAAGCGCTTCTTCATATTCAAGAAGCAGCCCCTCGTGGGAGGTATAAAAGTCCACCGAGTGCAGCGTATGCGCGGTTTCTGTGGTGATGCCAGCGGCACGCATGAAGTCCAAAGCGTCGGTGATACGGGCCGCCAAATCACGATAGCGTGCAGCGTTATCCGCCTCGGTAAAGCCCAAAGTCCATGCGTGGACTTGATGCATATCCGCATAGCCTCCTTGGCTAAAGGCCCGCACCAAATTCAAGGTCGCGGCGGCCTGAGTATAGGCCTGCAACATCTTGTTCGGGTTCGGAATTCGCGCTTCTGCGGTGAACGGCAAATCGTTGATGATATCGCCACGGTAGCTTGGCAATTCGACGCCATTAATCGTTTCAGTTGGGGCGGAACGAGGCTTGGCGAATTGCCCAGCCATCCGGCCCACCTTCACAACCGGCACTTTCGCGCCGTAGGTCAACACCATCGCCATTTGCAACATCACTTTGAATGTGTCGCGAATACCGTCCGCCGAGAATTGCTCAAAGCTTTCGGCACAATCGCCGCCTTGCAGCAAAAACGCCTCTCCACGGCTCGCGGCTGCCAATTGATGTTTCAACGTGCGCACTTCGCCAGCAAAGACGAGTGGTGGATATTTCGCCAGCTGGGCCTCCGCAGCCTCCAGCGCGGCCTGATCCGTATACTCGGGCATCTGAATCCGTGGTTTTGCACGCCAGTCAGATTTTTGCCAATTTGTCATCGTCTTTGCTCCAAAAAAGTAAGGTGCAACAGTTATGGCGGCCTGAATTGGAAATGCCAACAGGACAAAGCCCCCCAAAACCGCAAAATCGGACATTTTTTATGCCCAGCGGGTGTCTCTATGCTTGCTTCATTCAATTAAAGCTGTTTCCGTCGAGGATGATTTTTAGGTGCGGTGTTAGATGACAATGAGTCGCCAAGGAGAAATAATCGAAACAAAGGACGCGAAACCACGCCGTTTCGTGTTCGTTTTGATGAACGAATTTACAATGATGTGCTTTGCCAGTGCGGTTGAAGCCCTTCGGATTGCAAATCGTATGGCAGACAAAAATCTCTACGAATGGCGCGTTGTTAGTGTGGACGGGCAGCCTGTCATCAGCTCTGCGGGCGTTGTTTTCAAGGTTGATGCCGGACTTGAGGATCTTTGCCGTGACGACTCGGTTATGTTGTGTGGTGGATTGAATATTCGCGCGGCAAGCTCGCCAAAACTGGTTAATTGGATCCGCAAGGAAAGTCGGCGTGGCTCTTCCGTGACGGGTTTGTGCACGGCGGCCTATACGATGGCAAAAGCGGGGTTATTGGACGGGAAGCGGGCGACGATCCACTGGGAACACCACGATGGGCTGGTTGAAGATTTCCCAGATATCGCTGTTTTGAATTCGGTTTTTGTTGTTGACGGTAAAATGATCACCACGGCGGGCGGCACCAGTTCGATTGATCTCATGCTAAAATTTATTGCCGATGGGCACGGCGAACATTTGGCGAATGCGGTCGCGGACCAGCTTATCTATACCTCAATCCGCACCGAAAAAGATTCGCCGCGCCTGTCTATTCCTAGTCGAATTGGGGTGCGGCACTTGAAGCTGTCCAACGTCATCCAGACTATGGAACTCAACCTCGAAGACCCCATAAGTCCCGCCGTTTTGGCCAAAGATGTCGGTATGAGCACGCGCCAACTGGAACGTTTATTCCAACGCTATCTCAACCGGTCTCCCAAGCGATTTTACATGGAAATTCGCCTGCAAAAAGCGCGTAACCTGTTGATGCAAACAGATATGAGCGTGATCAATGTGGCCCTTGCAAGTGGGTTTTCCTCGCCCAGTCATTTCTCAAAATGCTATCGCGCACAATACGCCACGACGCCCTACCGAGAACGCGGCGTGAAGGCCGAGGTGCCTGCGACCTAGTTTTTTTTCGCGATCTGAAATTATTACGGGCATGTTGTGGACCGTTGATTCTGAGATTCCGTCTTGAGAAACCCCTATAATTATGACTATTTCCTGAATTTTGGCAAAAAAACAGGATATTTCTCTTCCCTATTTAGAAATGGGTGAATAACCTCACTCTATTAACTGGGCGAACGATCCAGTCCAATAAGGGAGAATAAAATGAAAAAACTACTGATGGCGACAACCGCTGCTGTACTCGTAGGTGCTGGTGCATCTGCTGAAGAAATTAAACTCGGCGTGTTCCTTGGTTTCACAGGTCCAATCGAATCCATGGTTGCAGAGATGGGCCCCGCGGCCGAACTTGCAATCAAAGAAGTTTCAGACTCCGGTCTCTTGCTTGATGGCACAACCGTTATTGGCGTGCGCGGCGACACGACTTGTATCGACGCTGGCGCGGCCACGGCTGCTGCAGAACGTTTGATCACAAGTGAAGGCGTAAAAGCTCTCATCGGTGGTGACTGTTCTGGTGTAACCGGCGCGGCTCTTGCCAACGTTGCGGTTCCAAACGGGATCGTTATGGTTTCCCCTTCCGCGACATCCCCTGGCTTGTCCACAGCTGAAGACAACGGTCTTTTCTTCCGCACGTCGCCTTCTGACGCGCGCCAAGGCGTTGTAATGACAAACGTTATTATGGATCGCGGCATTAACGAAGTTGCGGTGACCTATACCAACAATGACTATGGTAAAGGTCTTGCGGATGCGTTCGCAGCGGCCTTTGAAGAAGCTGGCGGCACAGTAACAATCAACACAGCCCACGAAGATGGCAAAGCTGACTATTCTGCTGAGGTTGGTGCTTTGGCATCGGCTGGCGGTGCGGCGCTTGTGATTGCGGGTTATGTTGACCAAGGCGGTTCCGGCATCATCCAAGCTGCCATGGACACAGGCGCGTTCGACACATTCGTCTTCCCTGACGGCATGGTTTCGGACACGTTGATCAAAAACTTTGGCTCCAAAATCAACGGCTCTTTCGGTCAACACCCAGGCACAGACAGCCCAGGTGCAGCAGTTATGCAGGAACTTGGCGCGGCAAACGGCTTTGACGGCACTGGCGCTTTTGCTGGCGAAAGCTATGACGCGGCAGCTTTGATCTTGTTGGCGATGCAATCTGCGGGCTCCACGGAATCTGCTGATTTCAAAGACCACATCTTGACTGTTGCCAATGCTCCAGGCGAAAAAATCTATCCTGGTGAATTGGGCAAAGCATTGGAAATTCTCGCTGCTGGCGGCGAAATTGACTATGTGGGTGCCTCCGCTGTTGAACTCATCGGACCAGGCGAAAGCGCTGGTAACTACCGTGAGATCGAGATCAAAGACGGCGCGATCACAACTGCAAAATACCGTTAATCACGTCTAGAAACTTTGAACAGCTCGGATTTATTTCCGAGCTGTTTCAACATGATGCCGCCCATTCTTAAGGTGCGACACAGATGGGGATATATATGATTGAGGTGAAAGATCTGCGCAAGCAGTTCGGGGGCTTTCATGCTGTTGACGGTGCAAGTCTGTCGATAAACGAAGGGTCGATCACGGGGCTCATTGGACCAAACGGCGCCGGAAAAACAACGCTTTTCAATGTGATAGCGGGCGTTCTTCCACCAACATCCGGCCAAGTGACCATGGGTGGCGAAGACATAACCGGGCTACCGCCGCACGAATTATTCGAAAAAGGCCTGCTGCGAACCTTCCAGATCGCGCATGAATTCTCGTCGATGACCGTCCGAGAAAACCTAATGATGGTTCCGGGCGCACAATCGGGCGAAAGCCTTTGGAACACATGGTTCCATCGCGGCCAGATAGCACTAGAGGAAGCGGCCACCCTTAAGAAGGCCGACGAAGTCCTTGAATTCCTTACAATTGATCATTTGAAAAACGAAAAAGCGGGCAACCTCTCTGGCGGTCAAAAGAAGCTCCTTGAGCTGGGTCGCACGATGATGGTTGACGCGAAAATCGTGTTTCTCGACGAAGTGGGCGCGGGTGTGAACCGCACGCTCCTCAATACCATTGGCGATGCGATCATCCGCCTCAACAAAGAGCGCGGCTATACCTTTGTGGTTATTGAGCACGACATGGATTTCATCGCGCGTCTTTGTGAGCCGGTGATCTGTATGGCCGAGGGCAAGGTTTTGGCGCAGGGCACGTTGGACGAGATAAAAGCCAACGAGCATGTGATCGAAGCCTACCTCGGGACGGGCCTTAAAAATAAGACTGTGGGGGCCAAAAAATGAGTGAACCATACTTAAATGCCGCTGGAATGACGGGCGGGTACGGCACGGGTGCCGACATTCTGCATGACTGTACGTTGACCGTAAATAAGGGCGAAATCGTTGTGATTGTGGGGCCAAATGGCGCTGGAAAATCCACCGCGATGAAGGCCGTTTTCGGGATGCTCAATATTCACACGGGCTCTGTTACCCTTGACGGGCAGGACATTACAAGTATGTCACCGCAAGCGCGGGTCAGCATTGGTATGGGGTTTGTGCCGCAAACACAGAACGTTTTCACCTCAATGACCGTTGAGGAAAACCTCGAAATGGGCGCGTTTATTCGCCACGATGACTTTCGCGAGACAATGGAACAGGTCTATGAGTTGTTCCCCATTCTGCGTGATAAACGCAATCAATCGGCCGGTGAACTTTCGGGTGGGCAACGCCAACAGGTGGCTGTTGGACGCGCATTGATGACGAAACCCAAGCTTTTGATGCTCGATGAGCCAACTGCGGGTGTGTCACCGATTGTGATGGACGAGCTGTTTGATCGCATCATTGAGGTTGCCAGAACGGGCATTTCCATCCTGATGGTGGAACAGAATGCGCGCCAAGCTCTTGAAATCGCGGACAAAGGATATGTCCTCGTGCAAGGCCGCAATCGCTTCACCGACACGGGACAGGCGCTGCTTGCTGATCCTGAAGTCCGCAAATCATTCTTGGGGGGCTGATATGGATATTCTAAACGCACTCGTCGCGCTGGCAAATTATGTCTTGGTGCCAGCCGTTGCCTATGGCAGTCAACTTGCGCTTGGCGCTCTTGGGGTGACCCTCATTTACGGTATTCTGCGCTTCTCAAACTTCGCCCATGGCGACACGATGGCCTTCGGGACCATGGCGACCATCCTGTTTACGTGGTGGTTTCAATCGATGGGGATTAGTTTTGGCCCCCTGCCAACGGCGCTCCTCGCCCTGCCCTTTGGTATCGCAGTCTCGGCCCTGTTCTTGTTGGGAACGGATCGCGTGGTCTATAGGTTTTATCGCAAACAAAAGGCCGCGCCGGTGATCCTTGTGATTGTGTCGCTCGGGGTGATGTTTGTGATGAATGGTGTCGTGCGCTTTATCATTGGCACCGATGATCAACGCTTCGCCGATGGTGCACGTTTTATCATTTCTGCGGGCGATTTCAAAGAGATGACGGGCCTTGAAGAGGGATTGGCGATCAGAGTATCCCAAGGGATAACCTTGGTCACCGCCATCATCGTTGTGGCTTTGTTATTCTATTTCCTCAACAAAACGCGCACCGGAAAATCCATGCGTGCCTTTAGTGACAACGAAGACCTCGCGCTTTTGTCTGGGATCAATCCAGAACGGGTGGTGATGGTGACATGGATCATCGTGGCCGCCCTCGCAACGATCGCGGGTGTGCTCTATGGTCTTGATAAGTCCTTCAAACCTTTCACTTATTTCCAACTCCTCTTGCCAATTTTCGCCAGTGCGATTGTCGGCGGACTTGGTAATCCGATTGGGGCCATCGCGGGCGGTTTTGTCATCGCGTTTTCGGAAGTGACAGTGACCTATGCCTTTAAAAAGGTGCTCGGGCATCTTCTTCCGGACAGTCTTGCGCCGGATGGATTGGTGCAACTTCTCTCAACCGATTACAAATTTGCCGTCAGCTTTGTGATCCTCATCATAGTCCTCCTGTTTCGTCCAACGGGTCTGTTTAAAGGGAAATCGGTATGAAACATTCCATGCGTGCCCCCGCCCTCACCGTTGTTGTTGCGATTTTAATCATCGGGACAGGATTTTTCCAAAGCTGGAACTCCGCGCTTGGCATTCTCAATATGGGGATCATTTCGGCGATTATGGCACTTGGGGTGAACCTGCAATGGGGGTTTGCCGGCCTGTTTAACGTCGGGATTATGGGGTTTGTGGCCCTCGGCGGATTGGCCACGGTGCTGATCGCAACCCCTGCGACCAAAGACGCATGGCAAGCGGGCGGCATTGGTATTATCGCCGCCCTTATCCTCGGTGCGATGACGATTATCGCCACCATTTACGCCAACAAAAACCTTCCCAAGGGGAAATACCGCATCTTGGGTGTCTCTTCGATCCTCGTCATCGGGTTCTTTGTGTTTCGGGCTGTTTTCGATCCTGCAGTCTCCTCAATTGAGGCGATCAACCCCGCGGTGACGGGCAATATCGGTGGGTTAAACTTGCCTGTGTTGCTGGCTTGGCCTGCGGGTGGTGTTCTGGCGGCCGGTGTTGCTTGGCTGATCGGGAAAACCGCACTTGGGTTGCGCTCCGACTATCTTGCGATTGCCACTTTGGGGATTGCGGAAATTGTCATCGCGGTAATGAAAAACGAAGACTGGCTGGCGCGGGGCGTGAAAAACGTCATCGGTATTCCACGGCCCGTGGCCTATGAAGTGGACCTGCAGGTCAACGCGGGTTTCATCGAAGGCGCTGCCAAGTTGGGCCTCGATCCGGTCACGGCATCAACGCTTTATGTGAAGCTCAGCTATAGTATCCTGTTCACAGCCGTCCTTGTTTTACTGCTTGTTTTGGCGCAATTGGCGCTTCATTCGCCATGGGGTCGCATGATGCGGTCTATCCGTGACAATGAGGTCGCCGCCGAAGCAATGGGCAAGAATGTTACCAAACGGCATCTGCAAATCTTCGTGCTTGGCTCGGCCATTTGCGGCATTGCAGGCGCCATGATGGTGACGTTGGACTCGCAATTGACGCCCAGTTCCTACCAACCCTTGCGCTTCACCTTTCTGATTTGGGTGATGGTGATTGTAGGTGGGTCGGGCAACAATTATGGCGCTGTTTTGGGCGGTTTCTTGATTTGGTTTCTTTGGGTTCAAGTGGAACCTGCGGGCAACTTCATCATGGAGACGATCACGTCGGGCATGTCCGATGGCGACCTAAAATCACATCTCATCGCCAGTGCGGCCCATATGCGCTTGATGACGATGGGGATTGTCCTCCTGTTGGTCCTCAGGTTTAGCCCGCGTGGTTTGGTTCCCGAAACCTAGACCACAGCAAAATGAACAAGAAACAAGCCCGAAGCCCCGTGTTTCGGGCTTGTTGATTTTGAAGCGCTACGACAAGGTTGCCGCATGAATAATTTTGCCATTCTCATTCCCGCCGCCGGTTCGTCTACCCGTATGAAGGGGCGCGATAAGCTCCTTGAGGACGTTGGCGGCGAGCCCCTTTTGCGCCGCGTGGTCAAACGAGCGATTGCAACGGGCGCGCAGGTTTTTGTGACGCTTCCTGTTGGATCGCCCCGCCTTGAGGTGCTTGCCGATCTTGCCGTGACCACTGTTTTGGTTGCCGATCCTGAAACGGGAATGTCCGCAAGCTTTCGCGCGATTGCGCCGAAACTCGCGAAATCGATCAAAGCCCTGCTGGTCGCCCTGCCCGACATGCCCGACATCACGGGTCAAGACATGGCGCTCTTGTTGTCAGCTTTCGCAATGTTTCCCGACACGCCGATTTTGCGCGCGGCAACGCCAGACGGCACGGCAGGCCATCCTGTGGTTTTGCCACAATGGACCTTCAAGGACTTGCCGAAGCTTCAAGGCGATACGGGGCCACGCGACATTCTGAAAAAACACGCCGATAAAGTCGCGCTCATCCCGCTTACAGATGATCGCGCGATTTTGGACCTCGATACCCCTGCGGATTGGGCGAAATGGCGCGCCCGCGCCTAAAGCAAAACCCGCCCTGATTTCTCAGAGCGGGTTAAGGCTGCATAAACTTTGGGTCGCCTCAGTCTGGCAGGACCGAGGCGGGCACTCAGCGCACGAGCAGTTGCGCCTCATGTTTCACAAGTGTTTTACGGGCTGACGGGTACGCGTCAAGGCCTTCTGATGTTTTTAATTCAGGAAAAATCTCAAGAATTTCCGTGCGTTGCGCATTGCCGATGCCTTCCAAGGATTTATCCCCTGGTTGGAAACTTTCTGTCCATGCGCCATTGCCCAAGACAACTTCGTGGTTGTCGAACATGAAGTGGATATAGGTCATTCCAGCAGTTGCGACCGCCGTAATCCCCTTGTTGTTTACAATGTGTTTTGCCGAGGCAAGCACTTCGCGTTCTTCAAAGTATAGCGCCGTTTGGTCATTGGCGACCAGCATCCGGTGATTGGGCGAAACCAGCATATCACGCTCTGGAAGGCCGTTGCCCATCGCGCCCGCGCGGATCAAAACAGGTCGCAAATGCACGTTGTTTGTTAGGGCACGTTCATCGAGATATTTCTTCCCGAACCAACGGATTTCTTGAATGCCATTGTCGCGCGTAATCACCTTGTCTCCCACAACAAGGTCCTCAACCAAACGCTCCCCACGAGGCGTTGCGATGACCGTCCCAGGCGTGAAACACGGAACAACTTCGTCCATGTTTGTAAATTCAACCGTCCCAATGGAATTCCCAAAACGGTCAAAGGTTTCGACCGAGCCGGAGGCTTCAGATTGCGTTTGTGGCGTTAAAATAGTTGAATCTTGTTGGTCGAATGTAAGCAGTTTACTCGGCATGATCTTCTCCTATGAACGCTCTGTAAGGGGCCGCAGCAGCCTGGCTCCAGAGTGTTCGGCAGTTTCCTTTGGGTTCGCTCCAGACACCGGATAGATCTTCGTCCCCACGATGATCCCGGGCTGGCACCCTGCCCATTCGACAACAGATTGATATCTATACGAAAAAACCAAACGCGCGAGAGTACCGCGGGGTTTTACCTTAACCACGCCATATGCGTTAAAATGGTTCATCAAAAATCCAAACGTCGAAAAAAGACATCCCTCAGAGAAGCGACATCACGTCCTACGGCGGAACCCAAATAAACGTTCACAATGAGGGGGAGCATGCATAAATCGTCCTGCCAAATCATGGCAGCCACAGCGCGCAAACGCTCTTCAACGATTTTCGTAGATGTAAGACACACCCCGACAGCACTAAAACACCCCTACGCACCGCGTAGTTTATGTGCGTCCACCCCCGTAGACTAGTAGATATCGCCCCCCAGTTGGGCATCTTCTTTCTAGCCAATTGATTGCTTCAAACAAAGGGAAAAATGTCCGAAATGTGGCAACAATTTGTTAACGATAATTTCGATTTGATTAGGAAATAGCCTGAATAGGAAAGTCAGCCCGCTCATTGTCTCAGAAAATTCTTGTGGATTCGCAAAGTATCTCTGCTGCGGTCATAAAAATTAAATATATATTTCAACAGATTGCGTTGGTTTATTCATGTGTGAAGGGTGCCACTCATCACCTTGGTCGTTTTACTACGGCGTGAAAGAAAGCCCCTAAAATTTGAAAGATTGCTACTTCTAGGGCTGCCACAATCTTGGCCGTATTTCCTCGGCTTTGTTCACGGAATGCTACCAATACAAGCATTTGGGTAAGATAGTACCGAATATAGGCGCTCCGACCCCAGTTCGAGAGCCGAATCGCATAGGAATTATGTCCGGTTGAATACAGCAATGAGGCGAAAGTATAGGATTGACCTAGTCGATTGATTTTCCACGGGTACGTGCGCAGTTAAATGCGGAAGATCTACACGGCTTCCTCCGCATGTTATGCTCCCATCGCGCCCCACAATCGCTGGAATTTTGACGAAGCCTTTGGGGGCGATAACGTCCTCCCCCGCGAGGAACGATTGGCCCGTACTCCCCTGTAATGTGATCGGCGTGTCCCACGTAAATTGTGGGAGGGACACGGTCTTGGGCAAGGTAATCGTCTCGCCGCCCACCATGATTTTCCCACCCTGAGAAGAGTCTCTTTGCCATGTGGCCGAAATTTGTGGACCAGCAGCTTTTGGCGCATTTGTGGTGAAGTTCCGCGAGCTGTCCTGAGTATTTTGGGACGTTCCAGACGGTAAGATTTCAATGTATTGCGCACATAGATGGCCGACGTCATCGGCGTCGTGGGACACAAATACCGCAGGTATATTTGCTAAATCAATAGCCCGCGCAAGCACTGGTAAAATGCGGGATTTTTGAGCTGGATCAAGGCCAGTTAGGGGTTCATCGAGCAGTAAAATACGGGGCGCTTGTGCCAAGGCGCGTGCGAGGGCGGCGCGACGTGCTTCGCCGCCCGAAAGCTTATTTGGTAGGCGATCAAGGATGTCAGACAGTTCCAATGCAGCGATCAAATCAGCCGCGAGGGGGGATGTGCCTCCCCATTTAGCCGCGAGATCAAGGTTTTCTTGGATTGTAAGATGCGCAAATAAGCGCATGTCCTGAAACACCATGCCCACTCGGCGCTGTGAAGCTGGTACGGGCTTGCGCATGCCATCAAACCAAGTTTCAGAACCACATTGCACCCGCCCACTAGATGGTGTCTCAAGGCCCGCAATCACCCGCAGAAGGCTGGTTTTTCCACTACCACTTGGTCCCACAAGGCCTGTAATTCCTTGGTTTTGAAGGGAAATATCGGCATTCAAGTGGTAAGCCTTTCGGTCTATCGATATTTTTAGATCAATCATGAATTTCCCCCAGCAATTCCGGAGCGGGCCGCACGACCGTTGAGGCTGTAAATCAGGAAAAGCGCAAGGAAAGAAAACACGAGTAATCCCCCAGCAAGCACATGGGCCGCACGATAATCGAGGACTTCAACGCGGTTGAAAATCTCGATGGAAATGACCCGTGTTTTGCCCGGAAGGTTGCCTCCAACCATCAAAACTACCCCGAATTCCCCGATTGTATGCGCAAAGCTCAGAACCGTGGCCGTTAGCACACCGCGCCGTGATAGGGGCAATATCACACGCAGAAACAGGGACATACGCGAGGCCCCCATGGTTTGCGCCGCCTCAATCGTGCCGCGTCCGATAGCTTGAAATCCCGTGTGAAGCGGTTGCACAGCGAAGGGCAGCGAATATAAAACAGAAGCCACCAACAAGCCCGCAAAAGAGAAGGTCAACGTGTCGCCTGTCAGTGTGATCCAAAGCCGCCCAATGGGGGTCGTCGGCGCGAACATAACCAACAAATAAAAGCCCAAAACCGTGGGAGGAACGACGAGTGGCAAGGCGGTAATTGTCTCGACCACGGGCCGCATCCGCGACTGCGTGATCGTGAGCCACCATGCGATCGGAATACCAATTGCCAGTAAAATCAGTGTGGTCGCGCTGGCAAGAAGGAGAGACAGGCGAATGGAAGGCCACAGGGTAACGGACGAATGCTCAACGGGTTCAATATAGGTTTCCTCGCCGTTTGGGGCTAAATACCCCAAATCCGGCAGTGCAGTTCGAACGGAGTCAGATTGCATATAAGCAAAAAGCGCAATCGCAGCGGGGGTTTGCGACAGAAGGACCATGTCCTGCGTCAGTCTAATATCCCTTACAATTTCAGTCGTAAAACGGGCATTTGGGAAGTGTTGCGACGCAGCAAGAAAGCCGATGTCGATGTTGCCCGAGTGCAAATAACTCGCCACATTCGCTACGTTTTGCCCATTCACAATATTCAACGCAGCGGGCTCAAATCCGAGGGTCTTGAGTGTCCGAAGGGCTGCTGCGCCATAGGGAGCGGTCGCGGGATCTGCGATGCCAATCCGCGCTTCGGCAAGCGGCGGTGCATTGACCCGTGAAACGATGGTTAATTGACCCTGAGCGTAGGACGCGCGCTCATAAGCTGGGTTACCCGCTACCAGCGCCCTTGGTCGATCCTGATCCGCCGCAAGAAACAGGTCAAATGGCGCACCCTGTTGAATTTGCGCGAATATTTTCCCTGTTGAGCCTGTGGCTGTCTCGACTTTATGCCCTGATTTGGCCTCAAAATCTTGGGCTATCACCTCGAATGCGCTGGCGAAATTGGAGGCAACTGCAACGGTGATTTTATCGGCAAGGGCACTGGGGGCAAACATCAAAAGCGCCAGTTGAATGCCAATTATTTTGCTGAACCACCGTGTCAAACTCAGCACGCCGCCCCTCCTTTTAGGTTGCGTTGCATTTGACGTGGATGGCCCTCGGGATGCAAGCGTATTAGCAAAATATTCGTTCGGCTAGCCCGTTTTACCCGCGCGTTCTAGCCATATGTCGCGCTGTGCAAATCCTTGACGGTGAAAATGGGCACTTCTCCCGAAGTTTTAGGGATAAA
The DNA here is from genome assembly GCF_041205405.1 of Falsihalocynthiibacter sp. S25ZX9. Classification (NCBI taxonomy): domain Bacteria; kingdom Pseudomonadati; phylum Pseudomonadota; class Alphaproteobacteria; order Rhodobacterales; family Roseobacteraceae; genus Falsihalocynthiibacter; species Falsihalocynthiibacter sp. S25ZX9. The sequence continues at coordinate 83,806 of NZ_JBGFCD010000008.1, read as the reverse complement.
CTGAATTTTGGCAGGGGTTTTGGGCGTTATCGTCATGACATTTTGGCTAAACCGTCCGGCAATACTGGCTTCAAGCGCGACATAAAGCGCTAGCGACGAGGATGTTACCAAAATCTCGTACCCCTCCTCATTTGGGACAACCTCAAGCTTCAAATCCGCCGTCACAAGATCGTAGGACTTATACGGACGCAACATAAAGTGGTCATTGGCCTTTGTGCCGTCTGACCCCGTCCAGTTATATGTCAAAATCTCATCTACAGCCAATTCACTGGCCGCGATTTCAGCCAGAGATTTTGCCACGTCTGGGCTGACTTCAGCGTCGACCTCCACCAGAATACGAGACGATCCATCTGGTTTTGTCGCGGCTATTTTGAAAGCAATATCAACGGGTTCACGGAGGTCATTCACAGCTTTAAGCACAAGAATCTCGCTCTCAGGCACGATCGTCACAAACACGGGTTGAAAGAATTCCCCGATCATATAGTGCGGCAGTTTCCAGCTGCCGCCATAGTTAAGAGAGGCCCAGCTGGCGACAGGCCATGTGTCATTGAGCTGCCAAATGAGCGCGCCCATACAATGCGGTTTGAGGCTGCGCCAATAGGAAACGGCAGTTTTGAGGGCCAAGCCATGCTGGATTTGCGACAGATAGACAAAATCCTCAAACCCCGTCGGGAAACGGAAATATCGGAACATGGTTTCCGCAATCCGCGCATTCCCGCCATGGTTTTTCTGATGGCTTTCGAGGGTTGGCGCGGCGATATTACGGTCGTTTTCAGTGGTAAAACTGCGGATCACGTCCATTGAGGCATAGGATTGGAAGCCAAATTCGGAACAGAACCGGGGTTTGATATCGCGGTAATGCTCAAAATCCTTGCCTTCGTGCCAAACCGACCAAAAATGCATGTCGCCCGCCGTGTCGTCGTGCCACGCGTCGCCAAAATTCATAGGCCCTGCAGAGGGGCTGGAGGCCCACCAGTTTGCCTCCGGCACAACCGCGCGCAATGCGCGTTCGATTTGCGTATTCAGGCGGTCGTAGGCCACCAGATAAAGGTCGCGATTTTCCTTTGATTCCTCGTACCATGTAAGCGCCCCGACGAGCTCGTTATCGCCACACCAAAGGGCCAGTGACGCGTGGTGATTAAGCCGTGTGACCGTTTCGCGCACTTCGCAATCCACCTCGGCCAAGAAGGCTGCATCGGCGGGGTAAAGGTTGCAGGCAAACATGAAGTCCTGCCATACCATCAGTCCCATTTCGTCGCAGAAATCATAGAACCAATCCGGCTCATAACGCCCGCCGCCCCATACGCGGATCATGTTCATGTTGGCGTCGACGGCGGATTGCAAAAGATCGCGCACGCCCGCCTGTGTGATCCGCCCAGAGAGTGCGTCGGCAGGGATCCAATTGGCACCTTTTGCATAGGTGTCCACGCCATTCACGCGGAATTTAAAGCCGACGCCGACCGCATCTTTTTGCGCCAGAAATGCCATGTCCCGTAAGCCAATGCGTCGGGTTTGCGTAGTGTCCCCGAGGGTCACATCCAGATCGTGCAATGCTTGCGCGCCCATACCAACGGGCCACCAAAGCGCGGGCGATACGAGGGTAATCGCGGCCTCAAGAACGCCGTCTCGCGCCGCAACTACGCCTGTGATGCTCTGGCCGCAGAGCGCGATTTCAAATGGAATATCGCGTGTTTCGCAGTTCTCAAATGGCGCTCGCACCGTGACGGTCACATTCTGCCCGTCGTGAGCCTGATCGACAATCACACCGGTGATCCGCGTCTGGCTCTGAGGGCAGAGTTCGATGTCGCCGATCACCCCGAATGGCGCGAGGGCAATGTTCCAATCCCAGCCAAAATCGCACTGGGCTTTGCGGATCATATTGCCATGCGGAATGGGGCAATTCATGTGCAAATACGGCACGGGATAGGGATGCTCAGCGTAGCGTTTTGCCGCTTCTATGGTGTTTGAATGGAAGTACAGCTCAATGGTGTTTTCGCCCACATGCGCAACTTCAGACAGGTCAACGCGATAGGTTCGAAATACGTTTTGCGCGCTCAAAACCTTTGTGCCATTGATCAAAATATCGACGATGGTGTCCGGCCCCGTCAGGACCAAATCGCAATCGGTCGCCGTAAGGGTAAAGCTACGGGTGGCGCGCCAATCTCGGTCTGCAATCCACCTCAGATCGTGCTCATTGCGACCAAAATAAGGGTCGGGAATTTCTCCAGCGGCGAAAAGGGCTGATATTCCATCGCCTGGAAGAATCATTTCAACACGATAATCGCCCTGAGCATCCTCAAGCGCCCAAACCCCATTTAACATCATCGCAATTTCCTCCCACTGACTTGTTGAAGGCACTATGGCGGCAATGCAATCGATTACAAGGGGGTAAAATGCAGTGGTTGTCGATTTTTCGAGTGTCCCAAAAAAATTGGGGAAAATCTCAAACGTCTATGTCTTTTGCGATATTTGCTCCGTGGAGCGCGCATCGAGCGTCCAATTCACAAACGCATTTAGGGCTGGCACTTTGTTGAGGTCTGGGATCTTTTTCATGATCAGATAATAGAAAAAATCATCCAAAATCGTGACATCTGAGAGTTTTGACAGGCGACCGGCGGCGAGATCTTCGTGGATCAACGCAAGCGGGCAAAGCGCGGCGCCCTGTCCGGAAAAGGCTGCGGTTCGGAGCATATTGATATCTTCGAAGATAGGGCCCTTTAGGGCGTGTGGCGTTTGGCCTCCAGCGGCCTTGAACCATTGCGACCAACCGTTTGTATCCGTGTCATGCAACAGTCCAATGCCCAAAATATCGTCTAGAGTCGGATGGGCACGGCCAAGCGATTGAAACACCCATTTGCTGCAAACGGGCGCGCTCTCACCAGACAAAAAGGGAATGGATTTGAGGTTGCTCGCAAGTGTCGGAGTCGGACCGAAGGTAAACGCAAGATCGACCTCATCGAAATCAATGCCCTGCCCGTGCAGCGCGTAAACAACCTGAATATCAATTTCGGGATGTGCGGTGCGAAAAGCAGACAGCCGCGGAATGAGCCAACTTGTGGCGATGGACGGAATGGCCGCAATCACGAGCGGTTTTGTGCCTTCTGGTGCGCGAAGCCGTTTGCACGCGGCGGCAATATCACCAAAAGAGAGTGTCACAGCGCGCGCAAGATCCTCAGACTGCGGCGTCAGGATTGGCCGACGGCCCGTGCGTTCAAAAAGAGCAACCCCAAGCCAGTCTTCGAGATTACGCACCTGATGACTGACGGCGGATTGAGTGACGCACAGCTCGTCTGCGGCCTTCTGAAAGCTGCCAAGGCGGGCAACCGCTTCGAAGGTCTTGAGTGCGTTCAAAGGAAGATGCGTCATTTATAAGCTCGCTTTAACATGAATATAATTCATGTACGGTGAAAACTTCTCCTTTGACAAGTGTGGGTCTCGGGCAGAGGAAGAGTGGCAACGGATCGTCGCCACCGACGGATTTTCACACACAAAGGATGCAAGAATGGATCGCGAAATCTTTCAAGATTACACAGGTAATGGCCTGAAAGCTGCGCCGACCTTTTCCGCGACCGAAATGCAACGGCGTCTCACGGCAATTCGCACCTATATGGCGTCTGAGAACATAGATGCCGCGCTGTTCACATCCTACCACAACATTAATTATTACGCCGATTTTCTGTTTTGCTCCTTTGGCCGGCGCTATGGGCTGGTGGTTGATCACACGACCGCAACCTCGATCAGCGCGGGGATTGATGGGGGGCAGCCGTGGCGGCGGACCTTTGGCAATAACGTTACCTACACCGATTGGAACAAGGACAATTATTTCCATGCCGTCGACAAACTCGCAGGAACGGCAAATCGGGTGGGCATCGAATTTGATCACGTCAACATTGAGCTGCTAAGGCAGTTGGAGGCCTTTTTCCCAGAGATGGAATTTGTTGATATTTCCAAACCCGCCATGCGTCTGCGGATGATCAAATCGGCGGAGGAAATTGCGCATATCACCCAGATGACACGGATCGCGGATTTGGGCGGTGCGGCCTGTGCCGAAGCGGCGCGTGTGGGTGTTTCCGAGCGCGAGGTCGCCTTGCATTCCACCGCGACGATGGTGCGCGAAATCGCCAAAACATGGCCGCAGGGCGAATTGCTCGACACTTGGACTTGGTTTCAATCGGGCCTCAATACTGACGGCGCCCACAATCCCGTCACCAGTCGCATGATTGAAGCGGGTGATATCCTGTCACTCAATTGTTTTCCGATGGTTGCGGGCTATTACGTCGCTTTGGAACGGACGCTTTTTGCCGAACATGTCTCTGATGCGCATTTGCGGATGTGGGAAGTGAATTGCCGCGTACACGATCGCGGCAAGGAACTTTTGGTGCCCGGTGCGCGGTGTTCGGATATCGCAAAGGAGTTGAACGAGATCTACGCCTCCGAAGACCTGCTCCAATATCGCAGCTTTGGGTACGGTCATTCCTTTGGTGTCTTGAGCCATTATTACGGTCGTGAAGCTGGCCTCGAATTGCGAGAAGACTGCGACACGGTGCTCGAATCAGGCATGGTCATTTCAATGGAACCGATGATCACGATTCCCGACCATTTGCCTGGTGCTGGAGGGTATCGCGAGCATGATATTCTGGTGATTTCGGACGAAAACAATCAAGGGAATCATAACATTACAGCCTTTCCCTATGGCCCCAAACACTTGATCCTCAAGTGAACCTGTTGATAATAAAGTGAAAACTATTTTACTAATCGTTTAAATCCCTGTTAGGGTGGCTGACATGCCCGCTCGTTTGAAAACAACAGAAAGTTAAGCATGGCCAGTCCCAACAACGATTCGGCTTTTGTCGAATTTGACCGCGTTCAGAAGAGTTACGACGGTGAAAACCTTGTCGTAAAAGATTTAAACCTGTCGATGCCTAAGGGCGAGTTTCTGACGATGCTTGGGCCTTCAGGGTCTGGCAAAACCACTTGCCTGATGATGCTTGCAGGGTTTGAAACGGCTACCCACGGCGATATCCGCCTTGGTGGCAAGCCGATCAACGATATTCCGCCACACAAGCGCGGTATTGGCATGGTCTTTCAAAACTACGCGCTCTTTCCGCATATGACGGTCGCCGAAAACCTGTCGTTCCCGCTAGAAGTACGCAAATTTGGTAAATCCGAACGCGAAGCTAAGGTGATGCGCGCACTCGATATGGTGCAGATGGGGGAATTCGGCAATCGCCGTCCCGCACAGCTTTCTGGCGGCCAACAACAACGTGTCGCCCTCGCACGCGCTCTTGTATTTGAACCCGAGTTGGTTCTGATGGATGAGCCTCTGGGCGCCTTGGATAAACAACTGCGCGAAACGTTACAGTTTGAAATTACCAAACTCGCGCACAACCTTGGTATTACGGTGGTTTATGTGACCCATGACCAAACCGAAGCCCTCACCATGTCGGATCGGGTTGCCGTGTTTGAAAACGGACGCATTCAACAACTTGCGCCGCCGGACGAGCTTTACGAACGGCCAGCAAACAGCTTTGTGGCCCAGTTCATCGGCGAGAACAACACACTCGAAGGCGTGATCACGCAAATGGGCAAAACCCAATGTCGTGTGCGCCTCGATAACGGCGACGAAATCGACGCCGTTCCAATTAATGTGAAAAAAGTAGGCGAACGCACACGGGTCTCTATTCGCCCTGAGCGTGTTGAGTTTGACAAACAGCGCCTTCACGAAGACGCCCATATGCTCAAGGCCGAAGTGTTGGAATTCATCTATATGGGTGATATATTCCGCACACGCCTTCGGGTTGCGGGCAATGATGATTTCGTCATCAAGTCCCGGAATGCACCCGACCAAGTGCGCCTCGTTCCGGGGAGCCAAGTCGAAATTGGCTGGCTGACGGAAGACTGCCGAGCGCTCGACGTTATCTAAAGATATCTTACAGCCATCGCGCTCGGGGCTGTCGGAAAAACGATAAAAAAAGACCAACTAGGAGAGTACTATGAAACTTAGACATTTGTTTGGGGCCACGGCCCTTGTGATGTCGCCTCTAGCCGCAACAACGGTTTTTGCTGCGGACCTACCTGCCTGTGAAAACTGTTCTGACAGCATGACCATCATGTCATGGGGCGGCGCATATCAAGCATCCCAAATCGCTGCCTATTCCGATCCTTATGCAGCGTTAACCGGCATCACTGTCGTTTATGACGAAAGCTCCAATGAATCGATCGCGAAAATGCGTGCGGGTGCCGAAGCTGGCAACAGCGCGTATGACCTGATTGATGCGGAAGGCCCTGACTCACAACGTGCGTGCGACGAGGGTTTGGCCATTGAAATCGATGCCGACGCTTCCCTTGCTGCGGGCGATGATGGCTCCACACCAACAGAAGACTTTGGTCCAAGCCTGATCAACGAATGCTTCATTCCGCAAATCGTGTTTTCGACAACATTTGGCTATCGCAATGATGTCGCCGAATGGAATGGCGCAACACCAGACAGCCTTTGCGCGATTTTCGATACCGAAACTTTCCCAGGCAAACGTGCTTTGGAAAAACGTCCTAAGAAAAACCTCGAATGGGCTTTGATTTGTGACGGCGTTGCAAAAGAAGATCTCTATGACGTTCTGTCTTCGGACGGCGGCGTTGAGCGGGCTTTGGCCAAACTTGATACCATCAAAGGCGATGTTGTTTGGTGGTCTGCAGGTGCGGAAACACCACAACTTTTGGCAGATGCCGAAGTTGTAATTGGTTCCACATATAACGGTCGCCTGTTCTCGGTTATCGAAGAGCAAAAGCAGCCAGTTTCCATGCTTTGGGATTGGCAAGTGTTTGACTTTGACGGTTGGGTTGTTCCAGCTGGCTTGGACGAAAAACGCTTGAACCGTACGATGCACTTCCTGAAATTTGCCACAGACACACAGCGTCTCGCAGATCAGGCCGCGTATATCTCATACGGTCCAGCACGTGCGTCTTCGCAGCCTTTGGTTGGGGATCACGCCACGTTGGGTATTGATATGGGTCAGCACATGCCGACCAACCCAGCAAACCAAACCAACTATTTGGTGAACAACATCGAATGGTGGGCAGACAACAACGATGAAGTTGATATCAAGTTCCAAAACTGGTTGGCTCAATAAGCTACCCGTTTGATATAACTAGATAAAACAACTTGCGCAGGGGCTTAGATCCCTGCGCATCCCGACCCAAGAAAAACAACCACGGGACAGGACATGACGCAAACAATGACCGATGACCAAGACGCTTCGAAACCCGTATTGGCTGCTGACGGCACCCCATTAAAGCAAAGCCTGAACCGCGCCCTGCGGCGGCAAAAACTCCGCGCGCTGGCTCTGATTGCCCCGCTGCTTTTGTTCATCCTCGTCAGTTTTGTCGCCCCGATTGGCGATATGTTGTTCCGTTCTGTGGAAAACAGCATTGTGATGGAAACCATCCCACGCACCGTGCGCGCCATGCGCAACTGGGAGCCTGATGGCGAAACCCTCCCTCCAGATGAAATTTACGCAGCCTTTTACACCGATTTTGTCCTCGCCGAAGAGAACAAATTGCACACGCGCCTTGGCTCACGTTTGAATTATGAAGCCAGTGGCATGTCCTCGCTGTTCCGCTCTACGGGGCGTAGCATCAGCAAGTTTGACACCACAATTTACGGCACCCAGTTCATCGAAGCGGACGCCGCCTATGGCGACCCTGCGATGTGGGCCACATGGATGGCAGAAAAAGACAACCGTAAAGCCCTGCCCCTCACCGCCAGCGCCTATGAGGGTTGGGCCGAAATGATCGAAGACGTCAAAGACGCCGATCCTGCTACGAAAAAACTCAGCCCGATTGTTTACACAGCACTTTACAATGATTTCGCCTCGGGGGCCGTGGCGCCTTCGATGCCCGCCGTGGATGTGTCTGGTTTTGAGACCGTCTCCCTGCGCGAGCAATTCGGCGCCGCAAAGGCCGATTGGCTCGATCCAACCACATGGACGGTGATTAAAACCTTCGCGGGTCCACTGACCGATGGGTATTTCCTGAACGCCGTTGACATGTTGAGAGGTCCTGACGGGATCGAAGCGCGACCAGAAAGCCAACGGATTTATTTGCGGCTTTTGTGGCGCACGATTGTACTGTCGGTAACGATTACCGCCACCTGTATTATGCTGGGCTATCCAGTGGCTTGGCTCATGGCCAACTTGCCCAACCGTTCCGCGAACGTGCTGATGATCTTGGTTTTGCTGCCGTTTTGGACCTCGCTTTTGGTGCGGACCTCCGCTTGGAAGGTGTTGTTGCAAGAACAAGGCGTGATCAATGATCTGCTGGTTTGGATTGGTCTTGTGGGCGATCTTGACCGATTACAACTGATCCAAAACGCCACGGGGACGACCATTGCCATGACGCATATTCTTTTGCCTTTCATGGTGCTGCCCCTGTATTCGGTGATGAAAACCATCCCACCAAGCTATTTGAGGGCCGCGAAATCCCTCGGTGCGAACGATTGGACAGCCTTCTGGCGGGTCTATTTCCCTCAATCCCTCCCTGGGATTGGCGCGGGATCGATCTTGGTCTTTATCTTGTCCATCGGCTATTACATTACGCCCGAACTCGTCGGCGGCACCAAAGGTGTCTTCATCTCAAACCGGATTGCCTACCATATCTCAAGCTCACTGAATTGGGGCCTAGCCGCCGCTCTGGGCTCGATCCTACTGGTCATCGTACTCATCTTATATTGGGTTTATGATCGCTTGGTTGGTATTGATAACGTTAAATTGGGGGGCTAAAAAATGTCTTCACTTCCACCCTATGCCTCGCCCGTTCAACGCGCATGGTTCTATAGTTTTCGCGTCATCTGCGGGCTGATCTTCTTCTTTCTGATCGCGCCAATTATCGTGATTATTCCGCTGAGCTTTAATGCCGAAGACTTCTTTACCTTCACGCCGGAAATGCTGGCGCTGAACCCTGAGGGGTTCTCGCTCAAACACTACAAAGACTTCTTCAACAGTTCCGATTGGCAATTGGCCATGAAGAACTCCCTCCAGATCGCGCCGGTTGCCACAATCATCTCGGTGACCTTGGGAACGATTGCCGCGATTGGCCTGTCGCAAACCCACGTACCGTTTCGCCGCTCTATCATGGCGATCCTGATTTCGCCGATGATTGTGCCGTTGATTATCTCGGCGACGGGAATGTATTTCTTCTATTCCAACCCCTATATTCCGATCCCTTTCTACGGCAAGCTTGAGATCCCAATCACCCTTACAGGGACCTATGTCGGAGTCGTCTTGGCGCATGCGGCGCTTGGTATTCCCTTTGTCATTATCACTGTTACCGCCACGCTTGTGGGCTTTGATCGCTCCCTCACTCAGGCCGCGGCAAGCATGGGCGCCTCGCCCGTGCGCGCTTTCTTTAAGGTGCAAATGCCTCTGATTTTACCCGGCGTGATTTCAGGTGCCCTTTTTGCCTTTATTACCTCCTTTGACGAGGTGGTCGTGGTCTTGTTCGTGGGGTCGGCCAATCAGAAAACGCTGCCATGGCAGATGTTTATCGGCCTGCGTGAGCAAGTGAGCCCCACAATTCTAGCGGTTGCGACCATATTGGTTTTCCTTTCGGTCTTGCTCCTCGCCACGTTGGAACTCTTGCGTCGCCGCTCTGAACGCTTGCGCGGGATGTCACCCGGCTAATCGCAGAATGTTTCCCAGCTAATAAAGGGCCGTTTTCCCCTTTTCTGTCTAATAAATAAGGTTCTGGCTCACGCTGGAACCTTAAAATTTGTATCGTTCTGAATTTTGAACAGGCTATTTCGCCTATTGGGGCGCACTTTATTGCGCCAATCAAAAACATAAGCTACAATCACATATTGAGCGTTTTTGAACCTTGGTAAAAACGCACTAAAATTTTGACAAAGGAAACCTTAGAATGAAAACCGTGAACTTATTATTTTCGGCAAGTATTTTCGCTGTGGCCAGCCTTGCCGCGCATGCGCAAGACAAGCCAAATATCCTCGTTATTTGGGGCGACGACATCGGCCAGTTTAACATCAGCGCCTACAACAATGGCATGATGGGCTATCGGACGCCCAACATCGACCGCATCGCCGCAGAAGGCGCCTTGTTTACCGATTGGTACGGTCAACAAAGCTGTACCGCGGGGCGCGCAGCGTTCATTACCGGACAGTCACCCATGCGCACTGGCTTGACCAAAGTTGGCCTTCCCGGTGCTCCTGAAGGGATGATGATCGACGATCCAACCATCGCAGGCCTGCTCAAACCCTTGGGTTATATGACCGGTCAGTTCGGTAAAAATCACCTCGGCGACCGCGATGAAATGCTGCCGACCAACAATGGTTTTGATGAATTCTACGGCAACCTTTACCACCTGAATGCCGAAGAAGAACCCGAGAACGTCGATTATCCCAAAGACGCGGAATTCCGGGAAAAATTTGGCCCACGTGGGGTGATTAAATCCTCTGCGGATGGCACAATCGAAGATACCGGCCCCCTCTCCAAAAAACGTATGGAGACCGTGGACGAGGAAATAACCGCCGCTGCGATCGACTTTATGGACCGTGCCGTTGCACAGGACAAACCGTTCTTCTTGTGGTGGAACGCGACACGCATGCATATTTTCACCCACCTCAAGGAGTCCTCTGTTGGAGTGACCGGACTTGGCGTCTATGCGGACGGTATGGTTGAGCATGACGGAATGGTTGGCGAACTTCTTGATAAGGTTGATGAACTCGGCATCGCCGACAATACAATCGTCATGTATTCCACCGATAATGGCGCCGAAACATTCACGTGGCCCGATGGCGGCACAACAATGTTCAAAGGCGAGAAAAACACACAATGGGAAGGCGGCTACCGCGTTCCAACTGTGATCCGCTGGCCTGGCGTGATTGAACCCGGCACAGTAATCAACGACATCGTAGCCCACGAAGACATGCTGCCAACCTTCCTTGCGGCAGCGGGTAACCCAACTGTTGTAGAAGACCTGCTTGCGGGCGGCGTACAAGCCATTGGCCGCGAGTATAAAGTCCATATTGATGGGTATAACCTGATCCCTGGCCTTAAGGGCGAAGGCGAATGGCCACGGGATAATTTCCTTTACTGGACCGATGATGGTTCGGTTGCGGCGTTGCGCTACAACAACTGGAAAATCACCTTCCTGCGTCAAAATGCCGAAGGGTTTAAAGTTTGGACATCCCCATTTGAAGTGCTTCGTGCACCTTCAATTACCAATCTTCGCATGGATCCGTTTGAACGCGCAGAAGCCGAAGATGCGATGGGTTATCAACGTTGGTGGGTCGAGCATATGTATATTATTGCGCCCGCTGCGGCCTATGTTGGCGAATGGCTGCAAAGCTTTGCAGAGTTCCCACCGCGCCAAAAACCGGGAAGCTTCAGTCTTGAACGTGTGATGGAAGCAGTGACTGCGGGTTCTCCTGGAAGCCAATAGTCCACATCTTTCTAAGTGACACGACAGCAGGCCTCGCAAAACGGGGCCTGCTTTTTTGTGGCGTAGTTAGATTGATTTCGCGCCGCAACGCGCTGTATTTATTAGGAAAAATATGAGTTTGCGCCGGCTTGTTTTGGTTGCTTACCGTTACGCTCAGATGCAGCTAAAACGATACTCAATTGAATGCGCGTAAATCTCCCCTGCAGCAAGTTGGGCCGATGGGAACGCGGGTTGATTTGGGCTGTCTGGAAAAAACTGTGGCTCAAGGCATATACCAGAACGCGGCCCGTATTTTTGCCCGTTGAGGCCGACAATTGGCACCTTGAGTTGATGTCCGTCATAAACCTGCAACCCAGGCTTTGTGGTGTAGATTTGCATTGTGAGGCCTGTTTTTTGAGTTTCAAGGATCGCCGCCAGCGACCCTTGAGTAACAGGGAGATTTTCTGGTCGTGTAAGGATGAAATTGTGGTCTAAATCCATTGGACATTGTGGCGCACTAACTGGCCTTGGCGTCATAAAATCAAAGGGTGTTCCTTGGACATTCAGGGACTCTCCAGATGGGATGAGCGCACTGTCGACAGGGGTAATTCGATCGGCAAAAACGGTTAGGCGGTGATCGGAAATGCTGCCAGAACCGTCGAGGTTGAAATAGCTATGCTGGGATAGGTTCACAATAGTGCTCTGTGTCGATACGGCATTGAATTCAAGCGATAAAATAGCAGATTCTGATAGAGTATATGTGCATTTTACGTCCAGCGCTCCGGGGAATCCTTGATCGCCATCAGGCGAGTGGAGACCCAGTGTAACGCTCTCTTTGCTGTACGCGTCAATTGTCCAGACCCGTTGGGAGAGGCCTCCAGCGCCGCCATGCAAACAGGTGTTAGGACCTTCGTTTTGATCGAGTGTGTAGCGTTGACCGTCGAGGGTAAACCCGCCGCCGGAAATACGATTTGCGTATCTTCCGACAACGGCCCCAAAATAGGGCGAATACTTTGGATAATCTTCAAATTTCTCGAAGCCAAGAACAACAGATTGCAGCGGTCCATCTGGCATTTTGACACGCAAATCCGCGATTACGGCACCCCATGTTAAAATGCGGCAGGACGATCCGTCTGGCCCCGTTAGAGTGATTTCGTGAACAAGTTCCCCGTTAAACTCCCCTACCAGTTTTGGTTGGGGCAATGCGCATGCTCGCGTGTTTATCTGATCCATTGAAGTCGCCCTTTCACGCCGCTGACACGGTGGCACCCACAGACCTTTTTCGGGCCAAACGCGCTTGCAACATGATAACGACGAGGAGAAAAAGCCCCCGCACAACCGACTGCCAATAGGCCGAAAGGGAAATCCAGCCTTTGCCGTTTTCAAAATTCAGGATCGTGAATAAAACCCCCATCAACAAAACCCCCGCGAGCGTTGCGCCGACAGAACCCGCGCCGCCGGTGAGCAATGTGCCCCCAACAACGACGGCGGCGATTGCGAAAAGCTCCCAGCCCTTGCCCTCAATAGGTTGTCCCGCGCCGAATTGTGCTGCCAAAATGACCCCCGCGAGGCCTGCCAAAGCACCACAGGCGACATAGGTCAGCATCAGGATTTTGTTGACCGGAAGCCCCATAAGTTGCGCGGCATCTTCGTTGCCACCAATGGCCAAAACGGTGCGCCCTGCACTGGTGAAATTCAGCACATATGATCCTGCAATAAACGCGAGGACGGCAATGAGGGCGGGCACAGGAAACCCAAGAATGTTGCCCTGTCCGAGCCACGTAAAACTGGTGGCATAGGACGCGGGGATTGATTGATTTCCCGCCAGCAAAAGCGCCATACCACCTGCGGCCAGCATTGTCGCAAGTGTCGCCACGAATGGCATGATTTGCAGCCGCGTCACGATCAGCCCGTTAATCACCCCAACGATTACTCCCGCGCCAAAACCCGCCAAAAGCCCCGGCATAAGGCCGTAATGACTGGCGTGGGCGGCTACGACGCTCGACATCGCGGCCGTTGCCCCTACCGAAAGGTCAATGCCGCCCGTCATAATGACAAAGCACATACCCAAAGAAATCAATGCAAACATGGAGTTATACCGCAGTACGCTCATCACATTGAAGGTTCCCAAAAAATTATCATAGCGCAGCCAGCCGAAAAGGATAATCACCGCAAGGGCCAAAACAACACCGTAATTGTTCATTAACCCGCTTAAAATTGACTTGTTTCTCATGATGTCCGTGCCTTTCTTTGGAGCCAGACAGCTGCAATAATAATCGCCGCTTTAACCACCATCGCTGCGGCATCCGGAACGCCATTTGCAAGTAGTGTGTATCGTACAATTTGAATTGTCATCGCGCCCAGCAACGTGCCCCAGATGCTCGCGCGGCCCCCACTCAGGAGAGTCCCGCCCACGGCAACTGCAGCAATTGCGTCAAGCTCCATGCCCATTCCAACGAGGTTGGCATCTGATGCCGAATTGATGGCGATGACAATGAGGCCCGCTATTCCAGAGAGAAGGCCACTGATTGTATAGACCGCGATTTTCACACGGCTCACGGGCACACCCGAAAGCACAGCAGCATTTTGGTTGCCGCCGACGGCCAGAATTTGCCGACCAAACACCGTGCGGCGAAACATCCAAGCGGCCCCAATCACAATCACAGCCATGATGATTGCCTGAAATGGCAGACCAAACACACGCCCAAGGCCAATGAATTGAAATTCTGGCACATGGAAAACTTGTAGGTTTCCGTTGGTCATCACTTGCGCAATTCCGCGGCCTGCAATGAACAAAACCAGTGTTGCCACAATGGGTTGAATGTCGAATTTGGCAACAAGCCAGCCGTTAAACGCGCCAAGCAAACCTGCGACCCCGACCGAGATAATAATCGCCACGGTGACCGCGAGCCATACGGGTTCAATTCCTAGTATTGTACCCATGAAAATCATCGGCGCGAGCGCGCCAGAGATCGCCATGAGTGACCCCACAGAAAGGTCAATCCCGCCCGTTGCGATCACAAGCGTCATCCCGACGGCGACGATTACAATGGTGCAAACCTGTGTCAGGTTCACGTTTAAGGTTTGTAGCGAGAGGAAATTGGGCGTGATCGCGATGTTCAAAAGGATCAAGAATCCCAGAATAATTAGCGTCGCGTAGCGATCCAAAAAGGCATAGACTTGGCGTTCAGACATTGGCCGTGGCCCTTTCAGACGTGCCATGCGCCATCGCGGCGAGGACTCGATCTTCATTGATTTCTCCGTTGGTAAGCTCGGCAACTGACAGGCCTTCCCGCAAAACGTAAACGCGGTCGGCGCCTTCGGTAACCTCTTCTAATTCCGAAGAAATCATCAACACAGCCAGCCCATCGTCTGCCAGTTTGTTTACCAGTTTTTGTATTTCCGCTTTCGCGCCGACATCAATGCCGCGCGTTGGTTCATCGAGAATAAGGAGGCGTGGCGACATGGCCAACCAGCGACCAAGGAGAACTTTTTGCTGGTTCCCACCCGACAGTTCGCGAATTTTTTGGTGTGGCCCTGCGCATTTGATCCCAAGGCTTTTGATCAACCCATCGACGATTTGCGCCTGCTTTTTCTCATCCACAATGCCCGCTCGCGCAAGCTTTGGCATGAGGGCAAGCATCATGTTTTCGGCAATGCTTAAATCCGGCACAATCCCTTCGATTTTGCGATCTTCGGTGCAAAACCCAATACCTGCGGCAATCGCCTCGGCGGGCGAGTTGGGCGCGAAGTTTTTGCCGTCAAATTCCATGTGCCCTGCGGAAGGGGGATGTGCCCCAAAAAGCAGTTTGGCTGTCTCTGTGCGCCCTGCCCCAAGCAAGCCTGCAAATCCTACGATTTCGCCGCTGCGCACAGAGAAACTCACATCGCGAACATGAAGGCCATCACTCAAGCCCTGCGCTTCTAGAAGTTTGGTTCCGGCCGAATGCGCGTGCTCGTTATCAAAAGCTGTAATCCGTCCGCTGCTGCGACTGATTTCTTTACCGAGCATTGTGGAGACAAGCTCAAGTTTGTCGATTTCATCCAAGTTACAGGCGCGGATTGTTTTTCCATCGCGCATGATTGTCACGCGGTCACACACCTCGTAAAGTTCGTCGAGTTTATGGCTCACAAAGACAACCGAGACGCCCTCGGCTTTGAGGCTTCGGATCACATCAAACAGCACCGCCGCTTCGCGTTCGTCCAAGGAAGAGGTCGGCTCATCCATAATGACCAACTGGGCAGAAAACCCAATCGCCCGCGCAATTGCGATCATTTGTTGTGACGCCGTGCTGAAATCCGACAACTGCCGCCGCACATCAACCTTCATTGAAAAACGGGCCAATAAGCGCTCGGCCTCTTTGTGCATTGCGGGCCAATCAAGGGCACCATAGCGGCGCATTTCGCGCCCAAGACATATATTTTCAGTCACGGAAAGGGAGGGTACCAGATTAATTTCTTGATAAATCGTACTGATTCCAGCGTTCTGCGCCGCCTTGGGCGCATTCACTTCAAACGGTTTACCCGCGAAATGCACGTCCCCTTCGTCTTTTGTAATATAGCCTGTCAGGATCTTAATGAGGGTCGATTTTCCGGCGCCATTTTGGCCAATTAGGGCATGAACCTCACCCGCGCCGACCTGAAGGGATGCGCCATTTAGCGCGATCGTGCCGCCAAACCTTTTATGCAGGTTTTCAATCGATAAAAGAGGTGTCTCTTTCATTCTTTGCCAATCTATTTTTGAATTGCAATTCGTCGCAAACCTCAGAACGGCGGACGGCGAAAAGTAATTTGGATATTGCCCGAGGCAGACGTCCATAATAGCCCAGAAAATCCGGGCTATTATGTAGACACGTCTGCTATGAGAGGACCTCTAGTAGGCCGTGTCGATCAGTTCAGCAGCATTCGAAATGTCATAAAAATTATCGGGATTGATGATTTTTACCGGAATATCCGACCCCTGTGCAAAGGCGACGGCCGTGTCGAAGGCTGTTGGACCAAATCGTGGGTTACACTCGCAACAGGCCGCTACTTTTCCGTCGATGATCAGCTGGATGATTTCACGTCCACCATCAATCGAAAGGATCATAACATCCTTGCCCGCCACTTTGCCTGCCGCCTCAACGGCCGAGATCGCCCCAATGGCCATCTCATCGTTATGCGCATAAATAACATTGGCGTCCGGATTGGCTTGAAGCAGCGTTTCGGCAACTTGGCGGCCTTTGTCGCGCGCAAAATCGCCTGTTTGAGATGCGACGATTTCAAAGTCTGGATGCTCGGCAATATAGGTGTCGAACCCGAATTTACGATCATTCGCAGGGGACGAACCAGCGGTCCCTTCCAGCTCGATGATTTTGGTTTTTCCATCGTTGTTGGCGACGAGCCACTCCGCAACGCGGCGACCTTCTTCGATGAAGTCTGAGCCAATGAATGTCACATAGTCATCGCCAGCGACAGCGAGCGATTGGTCAACATTGCGATCCAACAGGATTACGGGGATGCCCGCATTTTTGGCTGACATGATTGCCGGAATGAGGGGGATTTCCTCACGTGGGGCGAGGAAAATAAGGTCAACGCCCTGTGCGATCATGGAATTAACATCGGACACCTGCTTGGCCGCAGACCCTGCCGCATCCGTATAAACCAATTGCCAGCCACGCGCCTCCGCTTCGGCTTTCATCGAGTTGGTTTGCGCCAAACGCCATGGGTTATTGCTTTCCGTTTGGGCAAAACCAACCTTGTATGTGTCTTTAACTGCCAATGTAGGACCGGCTGCGATGGCGGCGCGCGAGAACGCCGCTGCGGCGGCTGCGGCCGATGAAGCAAGCAGAAGTTTTCTGCGTGAAATAGTCATAATGAGTCTCCTCCCGAGATTGCGTGGCAAGGCCACTGGCGGTAATTTGTGTTATTAATAATTATTAGTCAACAGCAATTTATAAAAATTTATTGCGTTCCATTGAATCATCGGTAAAGGTTGTGTAACCAGCATGACACCTAATAACATGCACGCCAATTTTGGAATGGAAATAGTATGGCTAAGGCGGGAAATATCGGGAAAGACCAACCGGCGCAGCATATCACCCCCACTCCAAAAACTGCGCGACGCCTCACCATGACGGATGTCGCAAATGAGGCGGGCTGTTCGCAGGCAACGGTTTCTTTTGTTCTTAAAAACGCACCGGGTGTAAAAATTTCCGCAGACACACGCAAACGCGTCATCGAGGCGGCAATCCGGCTTGGCTATTCCTCGACAAAGTTTGTCCATCAGAAATCGGACGCGAATGTGGCCCAAAGCGCGACTCTGGCCGTTGGTTTTATTGTCGATCAGCTCGCAACCAGCCCAGAAGCTGTCATTGCCATTGATGCCGCCCGACAGGCCTGTTGGAACAATGGTCAAATTCTGTTGTCTGGCCAAACTATGCACGATCAAGAACTTGAGGAAAAAACCGTTCGTACCCTCGTCGATACGGGAATTTCCGGTCTGATCTACATGACCATTTTCACGCGGAAAATCGAAATACCAGCGTGTTTACTCGATCTGCCTATCCCAGTTGTTCTGTTGAATTGCTACTCCCAAGATCACCGACTTCCCGCCGTTATTCCCGACGAATCCATTGGCGGTTTCCGCGCGACTCGCCACCTGCTTGAACATGGGCACAAGCGCATCGGAATGATTACCGGTGAGGTGTGGATGGAAGCCACGCGAGACCGGCAAAAGGGCTATAAACGTGCCCTTGCTGAGGAAAATATTACGTTCGACAAAGGCCTCATCGTGCATGGAAACTGGACGCCCAGTTCTGGCTATGCCGCGACGATGCAGCTTCTTGCACTCAAAGATCGGCCCACGGCCATTTTCTGTCAAAATGATCGGATGGCGATCGGATGTTATGAGGCCTTGAAGGAAGAGGGGCTTAAAATTCCACAGGACATTTCCGTGATGGGATATGACGACGAGGAAATTGCACGTCACCTCCACCCCCCTCTCAGCACCGTCAATCTTCCCCATCGCACCATGGGCGCTTGGGCCGTGGAATATATTGAAGCCAATAAAAAGGTAAGGCCGCCCAAAAACACCATCATGCGGATGGATTGCGCCTTGGTTGAGCGCGAGTCCGTTGAGCGGATCTAATCCGCGGAGCGGCGCGCCGTCACGCGGCCCCACATTCTTATGTTTTGCCCGAAGGGTTACGGGCGCGTTTCGGCCAAGATCATCTGCGCGGCTTTTTCCGCAATCATCACAACCGGAGACGCGGTATTTCCCGACACGATTTTCGGCATAATGGACGCATCAATCACCCGCAGCCCTTGCAATCCGTGGACGCGAAGGTCGGCGCCGACAACAGCCATCGGGTCGCTTCCCATTTTACAGGTGCCAACCGGATGGAAAATCGTGGTCGCAATATTTCCCGCCTGTTCCAACAATTCAGCGTCGCTTTGATACGCAGGTCCCGGCAAAATCTCGTTGGGTTTATAAGGCTCAAGCGCTGTCGCTGTCATGATTTCGCGCGCTTGTCGGATCGAGGTGATCGCCACGCGTTTGTCCTGATCGGCGGAGAGATAATTGGGGCGGATATCAGGGTGCAGTTCGGTGTCAGCGGTCGTAATATGGCAACTTCCCACGCTTTCGGGGCGCAAATTACAGACCGACATGGTGATCGCGGGGAACGGGTGTAACGGGTCGCCGAGCTTGTCCGTCGACAGGGGTTGCACGTGATACTCCAAGTCTGGCGTTTCGAGCGACGTCGAAGATTTACTGAACATGCCAAACTGGCTGGGGGCCATAGACAAGGGGCCCGTTTGGGTAGCTAAATATTGAATCCCCATCTTGGCTTTTCCGACGAGGGAATTGGCCATAGTGTTCAATGTTTTGGCATTTTTGACTTTGTAAACGGTGCGGATTTGCAAGTGATCTTGCAGGTTTTCACCGACACCATTGCTCTCGTGTTGTGGCGTGATCCCGAGATCCATGAGGCGCTCTGGCTGGCCAATCCCTGAATGTTCAAGGATTTTGGGCGAGTTGATCGCGCCTGCTGCCAGCAAAACCTCCGCCGTACATCGCGCGTCAAAGGTTTTGCCCTTGCACGTAAAGCGAATACCTTTGACCGACTTGCCCTCAAGAATGAGATGTTCGGTATGCGCATGAGTCATCAACCGCAAATTCGGGCGCTTCATCGCAGGCCGCAAAAAACCGCGTGCCGTACTCCAGCGCACGCCGTTCTTTTGATTGACCTCAAAGAACCCAGACCCCTCGTTATTGCCATCGTTGAAATCGTCCCGCGGCATGATCCCAAACTGTTTTGCCCCTTCTTGAACTGCGTTCAATATGTCCCAACTTAGGCGTTGCTTGGAGACTTTCCACTCGCCGCCAGAGGTATGAACATTCGTCGTGCCCGCATGGTGATCTTCGGATTTTTTAAACAGCGGCAGGACGTCATCCCAGCCCCAACCGACATTGCCAAGCTGTCGCCAATGATCGTAATCGGCCGCCTGCCCGCGCATGTAAATCATGCCGTTAACGGAGGTACAGCCGCCCAAAACCTTGCCGCGCGGATAGACCAGCGACCGGCCGTTCAACCCCGCCTCTTTCGCGGTTTTCATCATCCAATCGGTGCGCGGATTACCAATACAATACAGATACCCAACAGGAATTTTCACCCAGTGGTAATTGTCATTTCCACCAGCCTCAATCAACAAAACGCGCGTTTTCGGGTTTTCTGTCAATCGGTTTGCCAATACGCATCCCGCCGTTCCCGCCCCGACGATAATGTAGTCATAGGTGCCGTCTAGGGTCTCAACTTGCGTCATTAAGATTGCTCCAAAATCCACGCATGCGCTCGGTCAGATCAAGCCATGCCGCATAGCGTTTTTCGTAAAAATCCCGTTTGCTTGGGTCGGGTTTGTAGTTTCTTGCAGGCCGAGTCATTGCGCTCACCGCGGCCTCATAATCGGGAAAATTGCCAGTGGCTACGCCCGCGCCGATGGCCGCGCCTAACGCGCCTGTTTCTTGTGCTTGGGCAACGGTAATCGGCACATTTAGACAGTCGGAAAACATCTGTGGCCAATGGGGGCTGCGTGCCCCGCCGCCAGACAAAACCGCGTGATTAAAGCTGGCACCGGCCTTTTTAAGCACGGAAATGTGGCGTTTATGTTCAAACATCACACCCTCAAACAAGGCGCGCAGCATGTTGCCTTCGGTGTGCCATCCTGCAAGGCCGTAAAATCCTGCACGGTAATCCGCGCCCAAGCGCGCGCCATATAAAAAGGGATGATAAAACGGATCATCAAGGCGCGGTGTGACCTCGCCCAAGCGATCGTTACAAAAATCAAAGGGGGCGTCATGGTGCCCACCACGTTCCACAAATTCGCGTACGTACCATTCCAAATTAGCCGCCGAAGTGGCGCTGGACTCGATATTAACAAAGCGTTCTGGCCCAAATCCTGTCACCATGAAAACACTGTCGTCGCGAACGGGTTCCTTGGAGAATACCTGATTGACGCCCCACGTTCCCACGATGATCGAGGCCTCGCCCGCCGTTACAACTCCTGATCCCAGCGCGCTCGAAACCACATCGAAATACCCTGCAATCACCGGAGTCCCCGCCGCCAATCCGGTGGTGCTGGCGGCGGCGTCCGAAAGGCCGCCAACGATGTCCGAGGATTCCAACAGGTCCGGCAGTAAATTGCGTGCATCCGAAAGACCATAAAGCGCAAGCAATTCATCGTCGTAGCAGCATTCTGGCATCCGCGTGAGGCCTGCGCCACTCATGTCGGATTGATCGCTCACCCGCCGTCCCGTTAATTTGTAGGTGATGAAATCTTTACACAGCAAAACGGTGCCAATACGTGCATAAACATCTGGCTGGTTCTGCTTCACCCACGCCAACAATGTGGGCGTTTGCGACGGCCAAGGTTTCTGCAAACACAACGCGTGCAATTGCGCCCCAACCTGTTGCGATAATTCCGTCGCCAAACCTGCGGCCCGCGTGTCGAGGGACTGAATCCCAATCAGGGGCGCGCCTTCTTGATCCAAAAGATAAAGCCCGTTGCCATGCCCCGCACAGCCAACCCCGACAATTTGCTCAGGCGAAATCCCAGCTTTGTCAATACAGCCCCGAATGGCCTGCTGTGCATTGGCCCAGAGTTCGTTCAAATCACGCTCGACATGTCCTGGCTCTGGTGTGGTTGAATGCCCGTCCAGCGCACAAAGCGCGATTTGATTGCCCTTCAGGTCAAACAAAACCGCCTTGATCACCGTGTTCCCAGCGTCCAGTCCCAGCACATATTTTGATGTCTCAGCCATTGTTATACACATCCCAGGCTTCTTCGCCGCTCGCACTATTGTGGATGATTGCCATCAAGGCCGCAACCACGGTTTTTGGGTTGTCATGTTGATAAATATTGCGGCCATAGACCATGCCTTTGGCCCCCTGCGCCACGATGGCCGCCGATTTTTCCAGAACCTTTTTGAGGTCCTCTTTGCCGCCGCCGCGCACCAATACCGGAACCCGTGCTGCTTCAACAACGCGATGGAAATCTTCGGGATTTGCCGTTGGATCGGCTTTGATGATGTCAGCCCCCATCTCAGAGGCAAGTCGCGTCAAGGTCACGATTTTTTCCGCATCGCCATCCACTTGATAGCCGCCATGCACGTCGTTGGGCAACATCACCAAGGGTTCAATCATCAGAGGCATGCCGTATTTTTCGCAGGAGGCCCGAACACGGCTAATGTTTTCAATGCATTGGCGGAACAATTCCGGCTCATCGGGCAACATGAACAAATTGACCACCACGGCCGCGGCGTCCATCTGCAACGCGCCAATGATCGGCTCGTCGGCATTCTGAAGCATCGACCACATGACACTGTGGCGTTGATCGTTATAGGGGTTGCCCATATCGATCCGCATCACCAATGCGGGTTTGTCTTTTTCCGGACGCGCTTGCAGCAAATCGGCCTGCCCATAAGCGCATTGGATCGCATCGGGTTTGGCGGCGATCAGGGCATTCATAACCGCAGGCATATCCTCAAGCCCGACCATAAAACTGGGCTCATTGCACACGCCGTGATCAATGGCCACGTCAAGGCATCCACCATGGGTGAACAAACGGTTCATACGGGCTTTTGTATTTGGTCTCATGTTCATTTCCTTGTGTTGTTTCGGTTGTCCAGAACGAGTGGCGACACATCGTGAAAGTCGTCTAGCTCCGTGAGAAGCGCCGCGCGCTGGTGGGATGTTTCTTTGGGCGACCACTCAAGGTGCTGCGCCAAAATTTCGCTAATTTGGTCGATAATCTCTGAACTGATCTGTCCTGTGATCGCCAAAACCGTACGCCGCAATACGACATCGGCCAATGTGACCACGAACTCGTGTTCCGCGAGATAGGCGATTTCGCCGTGGGTGTAATTTGAGCCTACGACAAGGGGTGCATCGTTCGGATATTGGTCACAGTATTCCAGTATTTTGCGCGCCCCCGTCCCATAAGAGGCCGCCAAATGTGCGGCACGTTCGGGTGTGATTTTGTATTCCCCGACAAGGGTTTTTCGTGCCAAGGCCTGCGCGGGTTCGTCCTGTGCATCGGCACAACCTTTGCCCCCACCAATGGCTAAATTACGGGTTGAAACGGTGCGCGTGGCTCCGAGTTCCGTAAGAACGTCATCGGTTGTCTGCTCGGCAAACGCGCGAAAGGTTGTCCATTTTCCACCCACCATACAGAATTGCGGAATGAGGCCATCCAAACGTTTCGTCGCATGGCCACGCGAAATGCGTCCGGTGAAATCTTGGGTGCTTTTTGGCAATGGGCGTATGCCGCTATAACTAAAGGCGATTTGGTCTTTGGAGACATTAAGATGGGGGAAAACCCGCGCGAGGGAAGCCAGAATATAGTCGCGTTCCTTGGGCGAACATCGCACGCGTACGGGTTCATCCACACGAATATCAGTCGATCCCGCAAGGACTTTGCCAAGGTAGGGAAACACGATGCAAACCCGACCATCTTCGTTCTCAAAATAGATCATATGGCCATCAAGAGCTGTCATAAGATCTGGATTATCGAGGATTAAATGCGACCCTTTGGTGCCTGAAACCAGCGGCTCTTTGGTGCGTGCCTCTGGATCGAGAGCGGCGATTGTCTGATCGAGCCATGCTCCCGTGGCGTTCACCAAAGCACGGCCCGTGATTTGAAAACGCTCGGAGCCCAAATTATCTTTGACCGTAAACCCACCCTCTGACGGGGATAATTCCGCGTAATTGAGTGCGATGGCGTTCGGGTTTGCCGCACGGGCGTCTTGGATCAACTCCAAACCAAGCCGTTCCGGATGGCTTATCCATGCATCATAAAATGTGGCCGAACACCGCAAACCCTGCATCAACCACGGGCGCTCTTTGCGGGTGGTTTTAGCGCTGTGAAATTGATGCTTCGGCAGCGTACGGTTTTTGCGCGTCACCCAATCATAGAGCGACAGGCCAAGTTTGATCGGCAAGGCGCCGCGCCGTGAGGGTTGGCCAGAACCGCCCAGAAATGAGGTCGCGGCGTTCATCGTTCCGGTGAACCACGACGTGATCGGAATGGTGGTGGGTAACGGCCGCACGTAATGCGGCGCGTTGCGCAGTAAGGCATCCCGTTCCGTGATGGATTCCTGAACGAGGTTGAATTCTCCGTTTTCAAGATAGCGCAAGCCGCCGTGGATCATCCGCGACGGCGCCGCACTGCACCCCGAGCAAAAATCGTTCCGCTCAACCAAAAGCACCCGAAGCCCCTGCAACGCAAGATCGCGAAAAACTCCGATGCCATTGATACCACCACCCAGAATAATGACGTCAAAATCCGGGTTTTGGGCCAATGCGTTTTTGCTATCTTGGCGTTGAAAAGACATAACTTCTCCGTTTACCGAAACAGGTTCCGGCATCATTTAGTTTGCACGTAGCAGGCGGTTTATGCGTCTAGGTTTTGTAAATGTTGGTCAGCGGCAGTATTAATGGTTGTTAAATCCGACGCACTTAGGCGCAGGCGTCCGGCGTTTGCATTTTCACGGGCTTGTTCGACATTTCGTGCGCCGCAAAGAGAGAACGTGATGCCGGGCTGTTGGAGCGTCCAAGCAATCACGGTTTGGGCAAGCGTGGCGTCGTGGTGCTCTGCAATCGGTGTAATGTCATCCATCAATGCTTTGATTTTCTTGCGGTTATCTTGCGAGAACCGTGGATTGTCCTTGCGCTGGTCATCGCCTTCAAACTGACGATCCGGCGTCATTTTTCCCGACAAAAGCCCCAAGGCGAGCGACGAGTAACTCAAAACCGATACGCCATTCTCGCGCGCAATCGGCAACAGGGTTTTTTCGATGCCACGTTGCACCATGCTGTATTCTTCTTGGATGCTATCAAGCTGCCCCGCCGCAATATAGGCGTTTACGTCTTCCGGACTGGTGTTGCTTGCTCCAATAGAGCGAATTTTGCCCTGCTTTTTCAAGAGTTCCAGCGCTTCCATCGTCTCGTCAATGGGCGTTGTCGGATCTTGCCAATGGGTGATGTAATGGTCGATATAATCGGTGCGTAAACGCGTAAGGCTTTGTTCTACCTCATAGATAATGGCATCCTTGCCCAAGTAACGATGTACCGGCGTACTGTCGATATCAAAGAAATGGTTGCCCTTTTGCGTGTGCCAAACGAGGCCACATTTGGTAACAAGAACGACTTTGTCGCGCCGTGTTTCGATGGCCTTTCCAACGATATCTTCGGCCACGCCCTGCCCGTAAGCGGGGGCCGTGTCGATCAGGCTCACGCCCTCGTCAATCGACGCATGAATGGCTGCAATGGATTTGGCTTCGTCCGTTCCGCCCCACATCCAGCCGCCGATTGCCCATGTGCCAAGGCCAATCGCCGAGGCCTCAATGCCACTTTTCCCAAGGGTTCGCGTCAGCATATCATGCAACATTGTCTGATCTCTTTTCATTATTTAAAACTGTTAAAGCGGTTTCTTCATCCATGACCAAAGCATCGAGATAACCACCGTTAAGCGCCGCGCGAATAGGCCGCGCTTTTTCCTGTCCCGAGGCGACACCGATCGTGCGGCCACATCCTGCGAGATCGTTTGGGTTGAGCGCCACGAGGCGGTTATTGAGCGGGTAATCGGCAACCTCGCCGTTGTCGCGAATGAGATGCGCCATCAATTCCGCCGCGACTCCAACGCCGACAAGCATTTTTCGATCTGCTTCGGGAACCGGGTTCAAGTCATAGTAGCTCGATCCCGCAGGCTCCATGGAACCGACCCCTAAAAGGGCCACATCTGCCCTGCGTGCCAGATCAAAAACATCCTTCACAGGGCCAATTTCCAAGATCATGTCCCGCTGGCCGCGGGTCTCTGCAAACAAGGGAGCGTGCACCAACATGGCCTTGCCGCCAAGTCGTTCTGCCATTTTCGTTGCAAGGTGGTTCACATCGGTGAAATATTTTCCCTGCACCCCACCCGTCAGCGGCACCACCGTCACATCGCGCAACGTATCCGGCAATAGATTGTTGATGACCGCACTCACGGCCTTCCCGCCAGTAATCGCAATCACATCGCCATCACGCACGGTTTCAAGCAAGAGATTGGCCGCAGCACGCCCCACTTGTTGCAAGGTCGTATCGGGATTTCCCGAGGCCGTGGGGGTGATTACAGCGCCCGTCAAACAGGTCGAGGCAATCAAGCGATTTTCATAGTCAATCAAATGTTGAAACCGGCTTTCGATGTCGATTTTAACCATACCCATTTTGCGGCCCTGCGCGATCAATCGGTTCACTTTTGACGTCGAGAGATTAAAGCGCGCTGCAATTTCGGATTGCTTGAGCCCTTCGATAAAATGAAGCACAAGGACCGCTTGGATTTGGCGCGCAGTTTCATAATTGGGACTAGAGGCATTCATAATCTACGCTCCTAATGTTTGCGGTTTTTGTTCATATAGTGATCGAGGGTGACTGCGACCAACAGGATCGAGCCGCGAATAATGTCCTGCCAATAGACCGACACATCCAAAAGCGCCAGGGAACTGGACACGACCGAAAGCAAGACCACCCCCAGAATAGCGCCCAAAATGGAGCCTGTGCCGCCGTTAAGACTGGCCCCCCCGATGACAGCAGCAGCGATCACATTCAGCTCCATTCCAAGTCCGAATGTGGGCTGGGCCGACCCAAAGCGCGACATATAAATGATACCCGCAACACCACATAGGGCGGAACAAAGGGTCGTTGTCAGGAACACCACTTTCTTGGTGCGAATGCCCGAATAGGCGGCGGCGCGTTCGTTGCTTCCGGTGTAAAACACCTTGCGAAACAAAGTTGTGCGCCGCAAAAGATAATCAAACACAATCACTGTGATAACGAAGATAATGATCACTAACGGTATCGGTCCAATAGACCCCTGCCCGATGAATTTGAACTCTGGCGGCAAGGTGAACAAGCCAAGCGGACGCCCCCCCGTGCCCAGCAAACACACGCCGCGCGCAATCACCATAACCGCAAGCGAAACAATGAAATGGTGCAAACCGACGCGGGTCACAAAGAACCCCATAATCGCGCCAATGCCGGTACAAACCGCAATCGCAATCGCCGAGGCCACCCAAGGATCAACCCCCGCCAAGAACAGCCAGCCCGCAACAACCATCGCTAGCGCCGTGACCGATCCGACCGAAAGATCGATACCGCCGGAAATCAACAGAATGGTCATACCGATGACCACAATCCCCTCAACGGCGAAGGCCATCACCATGGCCCGCATGTTAATCCACGTCAGGAAATAGGGCGACGCAAAGGACATCACCACAAACATAACGAGGATAATTCCGATCAGGCCGGTTTCCCGCATGCGCAACATCCGCCCCAAGAAACCGTGGGTAACAGGCATATCTGTTTCTGTTAATGTGGAAGTTTTCACCGTCATTTTCCCTTATTTTCGTTCAAGCTGCTTGCGTCTAAAACAGAGGCTAAGCGCATGATTTTTTTTTCCGTCAATTCGTCGCCCGTGACTTCGCCGCTGATACGGCCCTCGCGCACAACCATCACCCGATCACAAAGGCCAATCAGCTCCGGCAGTTCCGATGAAATGACAACAATCCCGACGCCCGACCGCGCCAAACCGCGCAGAATGGCGTGTATCTCTACTTTTGCACCCACATCCACGCCGCGCGTTGGCTCGTCTAAAAAGATCAGACGTGGGTCGACAGACAGCATTTTGGCGATGGCCACTTTTTGTTGATTTCCCCCCGAAAGCGAGGAAACTGGATCGCTCAATCGGCCGTATTTCAGGTTGAGTTTCTTGCCCAAGGCGGCTGCTTGTTTTTCTTCTGCGGGCACACTGATGATACCAGCTGGCGTGGCCACTTGCGTCAAATTGAGTGCCGAGACATTGGCCGAGATCGCCATATCAAGGAAAATTCCGTCGCCTTTGCGGTCTTCAGAAAGATAGACCACGCCCGCCTCGATGCTCTCGCGATAATCCTTTGGTTTAAGCGGGGCAGATTTGAGCGTCGTTTCGCCCGTCACTTCGGTTTCCAAACGGCAAACGCCCTTGGCAATTTCGCTGCGTCCTGCCCCAATTAGCCCGCCGATCCCGAGGATCTCACCCTTCTTGAGTTGGAAGTTCACATCAAAAAAGCGCTTCCCATCCGACAGGTTTTGCACATCAAGAATGATCTCGTCTGTGGCCTCCTCGGGGGCTAATTTCTCTGGATAGAGCGTATCAATCACCCGTCCAACCATGGCATTCACCACGTCTCCGGGTGTAATTTCGGCGACATTTCGGGTCTCAATGAACTCCCCGTCGCGAAAGACAGTGACGCGGTCGCAATTGTCGAAAATTTCGACCATGCGATGCGAGATATAGACAATAGCAATGCCCTGATCTGCAAGTTTGCGCATAATTCCAAACAGAATTTGCGCTTCTTTTTCGGTCAACGCGGCAGTGGGTTCATCCAGAATTAGAACCCGACAATCCAGTGTCAGCGCCTTGGCAATTTCCACCAGCTGTTGGTTTGAAATCGACAGGTCCCGCACCATTGTCGAGGGCGATATCGTACAAAGTTGTGAAAGCACTTTGTCAGCTTTGTCGTGCAACTCTTTGTAATTCATCAAAAAAGACGAACTCATATTCGTGGCAGACATGAAAATATTCTCGGCGACATTTACATCGGGACAGAGGGCAATTTCCTGATGCACAAACCCGATACCGAGTTGTTGCGCACGTGTTGGCGACGTAATTATTTCGGCTTTTCCGTCAATCAGGATTTCGCCGCTGTCTGGCTGTAGGATCCCATCGATGATGTTCATCAATGTCGACTTCCCAGCGCCGTTCTCGCCCGCCAATGCATGAATTTCACCCTTGCGCAGGTCGAAATTCACGCCCTTCAAAGCCCGTATTGGCCCGAAAGACTTGGTGACATTTGAGATTTTAAGAAGCAGTTCTTCGGTCATGGAATTTGCTACTACCTGAGTTGGATTTAAGGGGGTGGCGCCAGAGGCCCGTTGTTTTCCGGCGCCACCAATAGAAAGTGCAGTCCGAATTACTTCGGATCGCGACCTTCCATGTAGACATTCAAGTCAAAGCTGTCGGCGTTTTCTTGGGTGATCACAGCAAATCCGTTGTCAACGAAGGGAATTTGCACGGGATTGAAGCCCGACGTTTTGTAATCGTTGAACGGATCGAACACACCGTCATGTGCGGCCAAAAATACACCCATAAAACCCATGAAACCCTGCATGCCTTGATTTGGGTTGAGCGCCATGTGGATGTTGCCCGCTTTGATGTGTTCCAGCGTGGCTGGGGTAACATCGGCATGCATAATCAAGACATCGGCTTTGGCTTCTAGGATCGCCGCAACTGCGCCTTCTGCGGAGCCCGCTTCAGGGATCCAGATCGCGCCGAGATTTGGGTTGGCTTGCACGATGGACGCCGTGGCACGATAGGCCGCGTTGCTGTCTTGGTTGGTTGCCTGACGACCGACCAATTTCATGTCGGGATAGTGCTCTTCCATATAGGAAATAAGCGCTGTTACCCGTAAATCGTGGTTGGATTGGCCTGGGTTTTCAAGCACTGCATATTCAGCCTCGGCACCAATTTGGCTGACGATTTCTTCTGCCGCGAATTTGGCTTCGGCAAGGTTGTCAGACGTAATATAGGCGGTGCGGTTTGATTTGGGTGAATCCGCGGCGAATGTCGCAACTTGAGTGCCGTTTTCGATCGCACGGTTGATAGGTTCGATGAACGGGTCAGACTGCATGGGATGCACAAGAATACCGGCGGGAGCCTTTACCATATCCTGCTCAAACGACGCGATTTGTTTGGCGATATCGTAGTCTGGTGTGCCTGAGAAAACCGTATCACAACCAAACGCTGCTG
This sequence comes from Falsihalocynthiibacter sp. S25ZX9, assembly GCF_041205405.1. NCBI lineage: Bacteria > Pseudomonadati > Pseudomonadota > Alphaproteobacteria > Rhodobacterales > Roseobacteraceae > Falsihalocynthiibacter > Falsihalocynthiibacter sp. S25ZX9. Next base: position 54,016 of record NZ_JBGFCD010000008.1, on the reverse strand, counting down.
CGGCTTGTTTGAAGCCTTGATAGACAGGGACCCAATAAGGGTGGCTCGAAACCATCACGTTCATGATATAGGTTTCGCCGGGTTCGCAGGCCAATGTACCTTCTGCTGACACAGACGATGTAGAGGCACAGAGCGCCATTACACCTGAAACGATCAAACCTTTTGTACTCATTCTCTTCATATTATCCCCTCCCAAGGCAAAATGGCCAAATGACCACTAGGTTGACATGAAATACACCGTGTCGGCAAGAAATTTCATGTACCAAAATTTATTTTGGTAAGCCATTTGCCCGCCCGCACCTCGATTCGTCAACGAAGGGTGGGAATAAACGCGTAAACTGAAATTTATTTCATCACGTCGATTGCTCACCGTTGTTAAGCTGTGACAATTCACCCGATTTCGGGTATATAGGGCGCAATTGCGGCCTCGATGATTTTGAATTCCTGATTTGTTTGTCTAAAAAGAGGATTGAGAAATGCGTGATCAGTTTCCAGGTCCAAGCCAAGTTTACAACTCCGATGTGAGCAATTCGGATATATGGTCGCGTTTTGAAAACCGCCCCGACGATGTCTTTGTCTGCACCCCCCCAAAAAGCGGCACGACATGGATGCAGTCGATATGTGGTATGTTGATATTTGGCGACCCTGATGTAAATCCGGGCATTGGCACGATTTCGAAATGGTTGGACAGTAAATTCAACGACGAAAAAGAATTGATGGACACCCTGAAGGCACAGGAGCATCGCCGTTATATCAAGACCCACACGCCGCTGGATGGCATAACTTACGACAAGAATTGCACCTATTTGTCGGTGCACCGGCATCCGATCGATGTTGTTTTTTCGGCGCAAAACCACATCAAAAATATGGCCAACGGCACCCTAGATAAATTTATCGCAGACGATATCAACGAAGGCTTTCGAACCTTTGTGGAAACCCCGTTTTCACCGTTGCAAAATGGCGGGGAATCCCTCGAAGGATTGGCCCTTCACTTCAAAAGTTTCCACAACGGGCATGCGTGCGCCAACATTCACATGTTTCACTATGCAGATATGGTCCGCGACCTTAGGGGGGCGGTCTCGAATTTGTCGGAAATATTGGAGTGCAACGATGACGACGATTTGATTGACGCCATTGTGGAGGCCGCGACCTTCTCTAGCATGAAAAAGAATGCGGACAAATTTGCGCCGTCTGCCGACAGAGGGATTTGGAAAGACAACGCCCAGTTTTTTGAAAGCGGTACGAGCAATAAGTGGGAAGGTATTCTGAGCGCCGAAAACTTGTCTTTGTATGACGCCAAAATGAAGGAGTTTCTCACACCTAAGGAAAGAGCGTGGTTCGAATTCGGCTCCAAGGGATAGGCCTGTTTGGCAGCAAAAAGGCGCGGCAACCCAATGCCACGCCCAATTCTATGTCTAAATAGCCCTAAGGGTTACAATTGCACGACGATTTTCTGGTCATCCTCGGGCGCATCATGCTGGAGATGGTTTTCTTCGAGAACCAGTATGTTTTCTGCCGCGATGATGTCACTTTTGGTCTTGTACCCAATCAGGTCCTCGACGGGCATATCCAAATGGCGGGCCACCAGCATGGTTTCCTCGGACGAGAAGTTCGTGAGGCCACGGGCCACCTCATCCCCGTCTTCGGTGTAGACGTGCAGCACATCGCCCTTGGTGAAATCGCCTTGGATCGAAATCACGTCGCTGCGGGTGATCCCACAGTCACCGGCAATTACCGCGGCTGCCACTTCGTTTGAGATAACCAGCGTCCCTGCGACCTGCAGACGGTTGCTGAGCCAAACTTTGAGCGGCGAGGCCTTCTCGCCAGTTACAAGACAGCGTGTATAGCGACGCTCGTTTTTCAGGACAGAGGAGACAGGCCGCTCAATAATCCCTTCGGCGATGATTGTTTCAACACCTGCGTTCTGTGCCATGTTGGCAGCCTGCATTTTGGTTAACATGCCGCCGCTGCCCAATGCACTAATACCAGTGGTGGACTCTAGATGCTCGGTGACATCCTCAATTTCCGAGATGAACACGGCATCTGGATCGGAAGGATCACGGTCATAAAGCCCCTCGACACTGGTGAGGATGACCAGAAGATCGGCCTGAACCATTTGGGCCACTTTGGCAGAAAGACGGTCGTTGTCCCCCACCCGCAAGTCACGCGTCGCGACGGAATCGTTTTCGTTGATGATCGGCATGATGTCGTTTTCAAACAACCGCAGCATGGTGTTTTTGATGTTTAGGAAGCGGCGCCGCTCTTCCATGTCCTCGACCGTCACCAGCATTTGCGCGACTTCCATGTCATGCTCGGAGGCGACCTGACGATAGGCATTCATCAAGAGCGGCTGCCCACAGGCGGCGGCCGCCTGCTTGTCCAAAATGCCCGCATCTTCGGGCCGTTTACCGACCATATTCAACCCAAGCGCCACTGACCCAGAGGACGTCAGAATAATGTCGTGACCTTCTTTTTGAAGTTGGGCAAGATCGCTCAATAATCCGTTCAAGAAAGCATAGCGCAGGGTCAGTTTTTCGCTGTTTGCCAGTAGACTAGATCCGATTTTAACAACGATTTTCTTTTTCTTCGCCATGGTAGGTCTCCGATATCTTTTTGTTTTGAAAGGATAAAATGTGAACGGTTTGCGTCTTGCGACGCTGACCTGTAGCACTAACCCTTTCATTGATTCGGTGCGTTATACCACGTCCGCAACATGAGAATGCAAACAGGTCGCTGCTCTAGCCCGCCCAAAGAGGCGCGTTATGGACGTTCAGCGATGGGATGAAAAACTGGGCGGGCCGACATCTGCATGCTGCAATGCAGCGCGACGGATGCACGGGGCCAGCCCACGTAAAGGGAGACACAGATGAACATACTTCTGATTGGATGCGGCAAAATGGGGGGCGCGATGTTGCGCCAGTGGGCCGCCAGAGATGAGAACCAGTTTACCGTTGCCGACCCTGCCGCCACCGGCCTTCCAGACGGCGTTACCCATGTGACGGACGCAGCAGATGTGCCCGCCGGTGTCTTTGATGTGGTTCTAATCGCGATCAAGCCACAGATGATTGTGGATGTGCTGCCCGACTATGTGCATGCGTTGAAAACGGGTGGATGCTTTGTGTCCATCGCTGCGGGCTGCAGCATCGAGACGGTCGCGAAAATTGTGGGCGATGCGGCGATCATTCGCGTCATGCCAAATATGGCTGCGATGGTTGGCCTTGGCGTTTCTGGCATTTACGCCAATGACGCCTGTTCCAAACAGCAAGTTACGGACGTGACCGCATGGATCGCCCAAACAGGTAGCTGTGTGCAACTGGCCAACGAGGACGAGATCGATCGTTTAACCGCCGTCAGTGGTAGCGGTCCGGGCTATGTTTTCGAATTAATGCGCAGCTATGTTGCCGCCGCGAAATCCGTAGGGTTTGATCAAGAAACCGCAGAAAAACTGGTTTTTGACACCATCACTGGCGCCGTCGAAACGGCCCGTCAGTCGGAGTCTTCCCTTGAAGAGTTGCGAAATTCGGTGACCAGTAAAAACGGTACAACGCAAGCTGGGCTAGAGGCGTTGATGCACGACGGCCAGCTGCACGCGCTTTTCGAGAATACCGTACAGGCCGCCTATCGCCGCGCCGCCGAACTGAAATAGAAACGGCCTTCGAGCCGCCGTTTTAAGGAGACACGAGAATGGATGACATGAGCACACCTACGGAAGAGATGAACGTTGAAACCCTCGTCGCAGACCTTGGCCAGCGCGCCAAGGCTGCGGCACGCGGCCTCGCGATGGCAACGTCAGATCAGCGCAATCTAGCCCTCACAGAGGCCGCCAAAGCTTTACGCGCCCGCGCCTCCGAGATCCTGCAAGCCAACGCCAAGGATGTCGACAGTATCCGTGATAGCGGCAAGGACGCAGCCTTCGTCGACCGCCTTACCCTGACCGAAGACCGCGTGGCAGGCATGGCAGGCGCGCTCGATGCGATTGCCGCCCAAGACGACCCGCTTGGCCGTACCCTCGCGACGTTTGATCGCCCCAATGGCCTCAAAATCAACCGAGTCAGCGTGCCCATTGGCGTCATTGCAATGATCTATGAATCGCGCCCGAATGTGGGCTCTGATGCTGGGGCGCTTTGTGTGAAGTCCGGCAATGCCGTCATTCTGCGCGGTGGTTCGGAAAGCTTGCATTCCTCGCGCGTGATCGTTGCCTGTTTGGCGCAGGGGTTGAAGGCTGCGGGCCTGCCCGAGGACGCCGTGCAATTGGTGAACACGCGGGATCGTGAGGCGGTGAAACTTCTGTTGCACAGCATCGATACTGTCGATCTTGTTATTCCGCGCGGTGGTCGTGGGCTGGTTTCACTGGTGCAGAAAGAAGCACGGGTACCGACGTTGCTGCACCTCGATGGCAACAACCACACCTATATCCACGAAAGCGCCGATCTTGATATGGCGGTAGGCATTGTCCAAAACGCCAAGATGCGTCGGACGGGAATTTGTGGCGCAACTGAATGTGTGGTGATCGACCGTAATGTCGCAACAAGGGTCCTGCCCCACTTGGCGCAAGCCCTCGTTGACTGTGAGTTGCGTGGGGATTCTGAAGCTAAAAAAATCCTGCCGGACTTAATCCCCGCGACGGATGAGGACTGGAACACCGAGTATTTGAGCAACATCATGTCGGTGAAAATTGTCGATGATTTGCAAGACGCCATCGCCTTTGTGCAGGCGCACTCCTCGGGTCACACCGATGCGATCGTGGCCGATGACATGGCGGCCGCTACGGCCTTCATGACCGCTGTGGATTCCGCCGTGGTGATGCATAATGCGTCGACCCAATTCTCGGACGGCGGCGAGTTTGGCATGGGTGCGGAAATCGGGATCGCAACGGGCAAAATGCACGCGCGCGGCCCCGTCGGAGCAGAGCAGCTCACGAGCTTCAAATACCTCGTCTTCGGCAATGGACAGCAACGTCCCTGAGGGCATTAAGGAACCTGCGCCACCTCAAAAGGGTGCGCAGGTTGCGCATCTGTGGGGCAATCGCAGCAACAATCCGTTTCACGCGGGCATCATCGATAGTCGCGTCCCAAACGATTTAAAATCGCTTGGCATCTTGACCTTCTTGTCCAAAATCAAGATACCAAGTTTATGTCGCATATGGGACGAATAAGGTCGTTTCTTGTTTCGCGAATGACTTGGATTTTTCATTGACCCAGACCACAACAGTCCCGAGAAAACTGGCGCAAGCGCTGCAGGATCATGCCGATTTGACGGCCCTTGTGGACTGCGACCTTACCCTCAGTTATGGGCAATTGGCGGATTGCATTGATCGGCTGGCAATTCACCTTCAGTCAAACGGCACCGTTGCAATTTTTGGCAAGCCCTCCGTTAATTTCGGCGCGGTTGCAACGGCTTGCGTGGTTCTGGGGCGTCCTTTTGTGCATCTGGACCCCGCGATGCCTACCGATGTTTTAACGAATATCGTCGCCGAACTTGCGATTGACGTGGTGTTCCTGTGCCAAGCGCCGAAGGTTGGCCAATTGCCCGCGACCTGCCAGAGTATCGACGCGCTAACAATCCTGAAAACCCCCGCAAACAGGCCGCCACAATCGATCGTTGCGGCGGATGTCGCGCCAGATGATATAATTTATGTGGTTGCAACATCAGGCACCACGGGCAAGCCGAAATGCATCCCCGTGACACATCAATCTGCCCACCTGTCGTATGAGTGGCGCGATGAATTTACGCCCTATGAGCCACAGCACACCGTCGGCATTTATATCTTTGCGATCTGGGAAATGTTTCGCCCCCTGCGGGATGGCGCGAAACTCTGTTTTCCGCGTTTTAATGAACTCCTGAACCCCGATGATCTTGCGGCGTTCCTGACCCGTCACACCGTGACCGAGATGCTTTTTACCCCCTCCGCGCTTGAAAAAATCCTCCAGACCACGACCGCCGAGGTGACCCAAAATGTGCCCCTGCAACGGGTGATTTTGAATGGCGAAGTTGTGAGCGATGATTTGGTTGCGGCGGTACGGGAAAAACTGCCAAACGTCACGCTCTGGAACCTCTATAGCATTTGCGAAACCCACGATATTTCGATGACCAAAGTGTCGGGGCCGCAAGGCCGTGCGGGGGCTGCTTCCGTGGGCGTTGCGATGCCACATATCAAGGCGGTGGTTCTGGATGATAACGATCAAATCTGTGCCGCGGGGCAACCTGGATTGCTGCATTTCGAAGGCCCAAGGATGCTCGGCCCCGGTTATGTGAACCGCCCTGAGGAAACGGCGCTGCGGTTTCGCGAATTGACCCTCAATGGCCAGTTTACGCGCCTTTATGATACGGGTGACCAAGGATATATAGCCGCGGATGGCAGCATACATGTGATGGGCCGCGTGGCGCATATGCTCAAGCTGCGGGGGCATAGCATACAAACCCGCGATCTGACGGAATCGCTGCATAGTTTCGTGGCCTTTTCGCAGGGAGTGCCATGGATTCAAGAGATAGATGGTCAAGGCAAAGCTCTCGTGCTCTATTATTGCGCCAACCCCGCACAGTCAGACGAAAACCGTGCGAAATGGGGACTTGAGGCGGGCGATAATCGGCTTCCTGCCGCGCTCTCCCAAGCCCTGCGCGCGGAATTGCCTTTCTACTGTATTCCAAGCTTTTTGGTGCAGCTTGATACTATGCCCGTCAATGCGGTCTCGGGAAAATGCGATTACAAAGCCCTGCCCAAAATCAACGCAATCGTCGCCGAAGATACGGCCACAACCAATGTCTTGCCAACGGTCGCAAAAGCCGCTGAAATTATGTGCTGTCCCGCCGCAACCCTCGATCCCAGCCTGTCGTTTCACGACCAAGGCGGCGACTCCCTGATGGCGGTGAATCTCCTCCTCGCTCTTGAGGCCGCCTATGGCTGTCGCGTCGATTTCGACTTTGCGCTGAACGTTCCCTTGGGGCGTTTGCACGACATTCTCTCGTCATCTGCAACCCGACCACAGGCGCACGGCAGCTTCGAGCGGTCGGGTATTTTGCTAACGGGGGCCACGGGGTTCCTCGGCAGTCGCGTGATGGCTGCCGCCGCGCGGTCTTTGCCGGACGGTGATGTCATCTATTGCCTCATCCGCCCCAAACGCCGCGACGCAATCGACCGATTGCACGCGATTGCAGCCGAACAGGGCGTGGATCCCGCGCGACTGGTCCTTATTCCCGCAGCACTTGAAGACGTGCATTTCGGCCTAGATGACGCTGATTATGCAACCCTCACATCCCGCGTTCGCAGCGTGATTCATTGCGCGGCGATGGTGAATCTTGCGGTTGATCGCGATCATATGGAGGTATGGTCACAGGCTGGCATCGCCAATATTCTTCAGTTCTGTCGCGATGCTTCTGCGGATTTGCGGTTCTCGTCCACTTCAGCGGTTTTTGCCGATACAGGTGGCCCTTACGATGAGGCCGCGACGGCGATTTATCCACAGTGCTCAGGATATGGTGCGGCCAAAATCGAGGCAGAACATCAGATCGCCAAGTCAGGCGTGGCGGCGTCCATCGTCCGGTTGCCGTCTTTGTATGATCTGGACGCGCCCAACAGCAAAGACATCTATGAGGTCATTATGGCCGCTTGTGCCCAAATCCAGGCCGTTCCCGAAGGCTTTGCTTTTCGAATGATCGATGTTCACGCGGCGGCACGGTTTCTCGCCGATCTGATCCCCACCGATGGGGCGCGGTATTTTAACCTGACGCCAAATCAATACGCCACAACGGCACTATTGCCAGAGGTCGCAGAAATTGCCGTGATCCCCGTTGAGAATTGGCTGCGCGCAGCGCCCTTGTCCGATGCGGAACGGGCCCTCATTGCCTCGGACCTCACAGCACTAAAAGCAACAGCAACCCTGACCCACGACGCCGCACAAAAAATGTGGGAGGGCATAACGGAGCAGTCGTTTGCGTCTCTTTCTAGCCCCGCCGAACTTTTGGCCCGACGGGTTATTCCTCGCGTGAAATCAGTGAATTAACACCCTACCAAAGCGATCCCGCGTTAACTTGAATGTCTTCCATGGTGATCGCTCGTCCAGCATCGCTCACAATGAAGGCTACAAGCTCGGCTATCTCTTCGGGTTGTACGAGCGCGCCTTGTGGATTGGAGGCTTCATATTTCGCCTGTACCTCAGCGCGCGTGGCGTCCGTTTCGGCCACTTCCTGATCGACAAAATGTTTGAGCATTTCTGTCTCAACCCAAGTTGGGCTGATGCTGATGCAGGTAATCCCATGCGCCGCGCCCTCAAGGCTGACACAGCGTCCCAAGCCCAAAAGCCCCGCCTTGGACGCGCAATAAGCCGCATTGTCGATCATGCCATTGTGCGCCGCGACAGAGGCGAGGTTTATGATCCGGCCCCAGTTTTGTGCCTTCATCAATGGCATCACCGCGCGGATCATTTTGAACGTGCCGGTCAAGTTGGTGTCAATCGTATCGTCCCAAAGCTTGTCGGAATGATCAATGACGCCCGCTTCTTCATAGACGCCCGCCGTGTTGACCAGAATATCCACTTGGCCATGCAAGGCCACGACGTCCCCTACAAACTTAGCAACGCTTTCGCTGTCGCGCACATCAAGCGGCGCAACGTGAATTGGCGCACCCACCGCGGCATGTAGCTTCGCCACGACCTCGGCATCGCCACCGCGCCGCGCCCCAATGCAAACCACCGTTCCAGAGGCATGCAACCGCTTGGCAATCGCAAGGCCCATGCCTGACAGGCCACCACTGATGATCGCAATTTTTTTCATATCTCGTTCCGCCTATTCGTCGTTGCACGATTGGTCGCCCTTCGTCTTATGTCGAGGTAGACGGTAAATTTCAATCAACGAATAAGCTTGCTAAAATGGCGGGTATTGCATCAACCACGATGCCGCGCGATATTTGATTGCTGTCGCACAATGAGGCTACAAAATCGACATTGCTCACGAATGCGTTACCGAAAGGTCGCATCCCTTGTTTATCGAACTGTTACAATTATGTGTGGTGGCCGCTTCCTTGATATCAAATAATTGAGCCCCCACCGATGTACACTTTTTTGTCCGGTAACAGCCGCCGCCTATGGTATTGGCTACGCGTTGCATTTGCGATGGGAATGGCTGTCGTGGTGGTCGGAGTTGCGAACCAAATCTTCCCCTTAAATACAAGTGAGGATGGCTTTATTGAGGCGGCGGAGTTGATCGTCATTATCGGCATGGTGCTCGCCTGGGCCATTGCCGCAGTGAAGGCCGAGCGAAGCCATGTCGAGTTTCGCGCTGGCATCGTGGCCATTTGCCTAACGTTCACCGCCGTTTCCTTTGCGGGGGTTGGGCGCGAAACAACTTGGGGCGCAATTTACGGACTGGCCCCTGCAACTGTGAATTTCTTTATGATGACGTCTGCGGTAATCGTGATCCTGTTGTTTGTTACCGCCGTAACACTGGTCGTTACGCACTTCGAAGACACCAAAACTTCCCTGAGGAACTTGATTACGTCCCGCCCGATGGGTTGGATTTCATGTGGGCTTATTTTGTTTGCTATTGGGGCGGCGTTTGAGGAAAACCTATTTGGTGTCGAACCGCATGAGCTTTTTGAGGAGGTCTTCGAGTTATTGGCCTATCTCAGTGTTATTTTTGCGGCGGTTTCACTTATCTCGACACTCGGTACCAACCCTTCGGCCCGTTGATTGTAGTAAGGGGCTGCGCGCGTTTTAAAGTCGTTTTAAATAACTGGCGCCACCAAGGGATTGCACCGCTGCAGACCCGCAGGCGTTGCCCTTGGTCAAGCATTCGTTCAACGGGGCTTGCTCTAGCCAACACGCTAAGAAACCCGCGTTAAACGAGTCGCCTGCGCCGGTGGCATCAATGACCTCAACTTGGGCAGTGGAACTTTGGGTCCAAGCACTGTCTGTTAAGGCCCGCGCACGGGCGCCATTCTTGCCGCACTTAACAACGGTGAGAGGCGCGCAGACTTCTGGCACACCGATGGCGATTAGGGCGGCCGCTTCGCTTTCGCTGGGCAAAAATACGTCAACGGCGGCGATTAATTCGGCAACATCAGCATCGAAAACGTCCTGCCAACCACAATCCAGCGAAACCGTAAGCCCTGCGGCCCGCGCGTGGTCCAGCAAAGAGGGCGTTTCACGTAATGTACTTAATTCGCCGATGTGCAGATGAGAGAAACCAGTAAAATCAACCACCGCCGGATCAGGGGTGGCAGGACCATCGGCGCGGGTCAAAAAGGCGCGATCCTCCGCGTTGGCCATCACGACGGTTATCTGTGGATCGGTGCCAATAGCGGCGCGTTTACAGTCGCTTGCGGCAATCCCGTGCGCGGCCATATCCGCCAAAACGGTCGCATCGAACGGCGCCGCAGGAAGGGTCGAAAACTGCCGAACCGGATGCCCCAAAGCAACCAAAGTTGCCCCCGTAATGAAGGCCCCTCCTCCCGCATGCAGCGACAGTTTCGGCGCAAAAACCTCGGTTCCTGCTGTTGGAAGACGGGGCGTGTTTGCGAAAACCAGATCACAGTAGAGCCTACCGGCACACATGATCGGCTTCTTCATGTCAGCGCCTCTCCACTTTCGGTGTCAAAGACATGCAGGTTTTCGGCATCCGCACCAAGGTGCACCGTTTCCCCGACTTCGGGCGGCGTTCTGCCATCTGCTTTGGCGATGATTTCACCGGAGGGTGTTTCGACATAAATCAAGGTCTCCGACCCCAAAGGCTCGCGCAGAACAACCTTGCCTGTGAGGATCGGATTTGCGCTAGCAGGATGCAGATCATCTGGACGAACACCCAAAAGAACACTTTGGTTTTTGGTCGCGGTGAGCGTCGGCACATTGACGGTTTGACCAGAGGCAAGCGTCACGACCGTGCCGTCAATTCTCCCTTCCAACAAGTTCATAGAGGGCGCACCGATGAAGCGTGCCACAAAGGTATTTGCGGGTTTGTGGAACACCTCGGCGGGGGTTCCGACCTGCTGAATATGCCCGTCTTTCATGATGACAATCCGGTCGGCCATGGTCATGGCTTCGACCTGATCGTGGGTCACGAAAATAATTGTATTGCCAACCCGTTGGTGGAGTTTTTTGATCTCAAGCCGCATTTGCGTACGCAGTTGCGCATCAAGGTTCGAGAGGGGTTCGTCAAACAGGAACACGGCGGGATCACGGACCATCGCGCGCCCAATCGCAACCCGTTGGCGTTGGCCGCCAGACAGTTGGTTGGGTTTGCGGTCAAGCAGATTGACCATATCAAGAATTTCTGCAACTTCTTGAATACGCTTCTCTTTATCTGCCTTCGGCATTTTGGAGGACCGCAAACCAAAGGCGATATTCTTTTTGACCGACATATGCGGATAGATTGCATAGTTCTGGAAAACCATCGCGATATCGCGTTCTTTGGGCTCAAGATTGTTTACTTCGCGCCCGCCGATTTCGATGATACCTGAGGAGGTTTCCTCAAGCCCCGCGATCATCCGCAGGGTCGTCGATTTACCACAGCCAGAAGGGCCAACAAAGACCACAAATTCGCCATCGGCAACATCCAGAGAGATGCCATGCAGCACCTCTGTTTTGCCGTAAGATTTCGTTAGGTTACGCAGGGCAAGATTGGCCAAGGTCAGATCTCCAGCAGTTGAGTGAAGGCATTGGTGCGAGCGGTATCGGCGGTGAAAATGCGCTGTTTTCGCACGTCGCCAAAGGTGCAGAGGGTTTGCGTGGCGCGCGCACTGTCATCCAGCGCGCTTGCTAGTGCCGCAGGGGCTGGGCCGCCGATGCGATCCCGCAGTGCCACGAAATTTTCAGGGCTAACTGCCGTGCGAAACGCTGTGTCGTCCATTACCGTTGCGCGGCCTGTCGCGGTTTGAAATGCCGCCTGAAACGTGGTGAACCCCTCGGAAAGCGGCGCGCCGTCAAGGTTGCGGGCCACATGGGCCGCGATCTCGTGGGCTTGACGAAAGGTCAGCCCCTCGTCGCGCACAAGCGTATCGGCAAGCTCGGTGATCGTGATGCTCGCGGCATCGGTATTACGGCGCACTTTTGCGGCATTGATTGAACACGCGGGGAGGAAAGCCGTCAAAAGCTCCAGCACCCGACCGCCACTTTCAAAGGCCGCATAGCCCGCTTGTTGCACCTCACCTTCGCTATCGTTCATATCGGTGAATGGCGTGTTGTGCATCGTGTTCACCACCATATCGCAGCGTCCACAAGTGACCGACGCGAGGTGGCGCATATGTTCAATCGGCACCGGATTGCGTTTTTGCGGCATGATCGAACTGACCTGCACCAGCGCGTTGGGCACATAGAGTTGCGCTACTTCAAAGCTGGACCAGAACGCCAGATCTTGCACCACGCGCCCCAGATGCAGGAACACAAGTTTAACGGCGGAATAGAGCCCCGTGACGTAATCCACACTGGCGATACAGCCGTAGGAGTTTACCAGAGGCCCTTCAAATCCAAGCAACTCCGCCATACGAGTGCGGTCGATAGGGAACCCAGACGTGGTGATCGCGGCGGCGCCCATCGGGCTGTGACCAAGGTTGTCGATTGCTGCAGATAGGCGCTCGCCGTCACGGCTCAACACTTCGATCATGGCGGCAAGGTAGTGGCCAAATGTCGTTGGCTGCGCCGGTTGACCGTGGGTATAGGCGACGATCAACGTGTCGGACTCGGCGCGGGCTTTTTCGATCAAGGCTTTGGTCAAGGTTGTTAGCTGATCCAACATTGCTTCGGCACGGATACGCAAAGCCATTTTGAACAGTGTGTGATCCATGTCGTTGCGGGATCGTGCTGTATGAAGCGCCCCGCCAAGGTCACCCAACCGACGGCGCAACTCGGCCTCCACAAAGAAGAAATAATCCTCGTATTCGCCCGTATAAGTTAGGGCCGCAATATCGGTTTCCGCGTCAATCGCCGCTAGGGCCTGCGCGATTTTGCGCCCGTCCTGTGCCGACAAAATCTTGGTTTCGACCAGCATCACCAAATGGGCGCGGTTGATCGCCGCCATATGGCCTGCATAGTGGGTTTTGACCCCCTCAAACAGCGGTGCAAGCACGGTGTCTTTGTAGGTTGGGTCGGGGAAAATCGATGTGTCTGTCATCCTTTTAGCCCCGCCATTACTACGCCTCTGATAATAAATCTCTGGAAAATGAGGAACACAATCAACGTCGGGATCGTCGAAATCGCCGCCCCGGTCATAATCAATTCCCACGCCACATCCGCCTCGTCGCCAAAGCCGGACAGGCCGACGGGAATGGTGTACATATCAACCGAATTGGTGACGATCAGCGGCCAAAGGAAAGCTGTCCAATTGCCGAGGAACACAAAGATCGCAAGGGCGGCGAGCGCGGGTTTCACTAAAGGCATGGCGACCGTCCACCAGATTTGCAGCTCGTTCAACCCGTCAATGCGGGCAGCTTCGATGAAATCATCTGGGACGCTTTCAAAGAACTGTTTCATTAGGAAGGTACCGAAGGCGGTCATCAAACCGGGGAACATAATGCCCCAATAGCTGTCCAACCAACCAAACGATTGCGACATTAGATACCACGGGATCACCAACATTTCAGTGGGGATCATCAGCGTCGACAGAATGGCGATAAAAACGATCGTGCGCCCCGGAAAACGGAATTTGCATAGAGTGTAGCCGACAAGACTGTCAAACAGCAGATTACAGATCGTCGTGATTGTGGCGATAATGGTCGAATTCACAAACCACCAATAAAACCGCCCGTCCTCAAGAACATAGGCGTAATTATCCAGCGTCGGCTCATCTGGGATCAGGTTGATGTTGTAAACTTCATGCGGCCATTTCAGCGAGGTCGAGATCATATAGGCAATCGGCATCACCATGATAATCCCACCAAAGAACAACAGCAGCCAACGGATGATTTGGCCCATATTGCGCGGGCGTTTGGTAGGTTGCGCCGTCAAAAGATTCTCGGCGGTGGGAGCGATATGAGACATTATGTGCTCCTCAGCAGGCGGAGTTGAATAAGCGAGACGATCAGCAGGATCGTGAACAAAACAACGGTTTGCGCGGCGGCATATCCCATGTCAAAACCGTTGAATGCAGTGTCATAGATCATCAACACCAGCGGTTTCGTAGCATTCAACGGCCCCCCCGGATTGTTAGTGGTCATGTTAAAGACGTGGTCGAAAATCCGCAGAAACCCGATGGACGAGAAGACAACAATAAACACAATCGTCGGGCGCAGGAGCGGCAGGGTGATCTGTGTGAGAACGGTAAACCAGCCTACCCCGTCGATCTTGGCGGCTTCGTAATAGCTGGTCGGAATCGACCGAATGCCCGCCATAAAAATGATCACCTGAAACCCAAGTCCCGCCCAAACGGCAGGCGCCAAAACGGCAGGCAACGCGTTGGTGGTTGAATTTAGGAAGCTGATTTGGGGAATGCCAAAACCGGCGAGGATATTATTGAATAGTCCAATCGGCACGTCCTGATAAAACCAGCGCCAAACCCACGCCATCGCTACCGCAGAGGTCATGAATGGGAGGAAATACAGCATCCGCAAAAAGCCATGCATGAAGCGCAATTTATCAAGATGGTAGGCAATGATAAAGGAGAGTACGAGACTGATCGGGGTGCCAAGCAACAGGTAAAGAAAGGTATTCTGGAACACTTTCCAAAACACTGCGTCGTTCCAAAGCTTCTCGTAATTATCAAGGCCAGCCCACGTGCGACTGCCCAGTAAGTTCCAATTCTGGAAGCTAATCAGAATCGCGTTTCCCGTCGGATAGAAACGGATGATGCTATAGAAAAGCACGGGAATTGCCAAAAACGCCCAAGCCCATACGATCTGTTTTTGGCGAATAGTGAGGTTGCGATACATGGGGGCCCTACCTTCTTAAAATCCGCCCCGACAGGATATATCGGGGCGGATGTTTCGATTTTACTTGGCGTAATATTCGTCGAGCATGACTTGTTCGGCTTCTGCTGCAATCGCGAGGCTTTCCGCAGGCGCCATGCCTTCAAGCTGGATCCGCTCCACCATCTCAACAAGCAGTTGGCGCTGGCTGGATTCGTTCACAAATTTGGTAGTGTGCGCGTATTCCAACCCACGGATGAACGGACCAAAGACCGGATCATTCGCATTCGCTTCGGTCATACCAACGGAAGGTTTCGCAGGCAGTTCGCCCACGACATCAAGCCAAATTTGCATGGCCTCATCAGAGGTGAGATACTCCATGAACTTGACCGCAGCATCGTACTTTTCGCCCTCAGCCTTGGACGTGATCGCGTTCACCCAATAGGAGGAATAGTTTGATTGCGCCCCATCTAAACCGGATGGCAACTCCGCCACGCCCCACTCAAGTCCGCGTTGATCAGCAAGCGAGCCGATACGGAAAGACCCGTCAATATGCATACCAGCACGGCCCGCTTTGAACGCCGCCTGAGGCTCGTCCATAAAGCCGATTGAGGTCACAGCGGAGTCGTTCATAAACAAGTTGGTGTAGTAATCCAACGCCGCAAGACCCGCCTCAGTGTTGTAGTTTACGGTTTTGTAATCATCCAGATATGGCTCGCCGCCATACTGACGTACCAGACCTTCGCGCCACCAGTGGTGATCTTGCGCGGTCATGCCAGCGGTAATGCCAACCGTCGTCAGATTGCCCGCGCCGTCGCGTTTTGTTAGGGCATTGGCGGTCTCAAGCAATTCATCTAGCGTGGCTGGTGGACCTTCAATCCCCGCCTCTTCAAACAGGCGCTTGTTGTAGAACAGCGCCAAGCTGCGAACGGCCGTTGGCAGCGCCCAATATTGATCGCCATCCTTCATCGCCTGAACCATCGGGAAGAATTCCGCGTCGATTTTATCCGCTGGGAACACATCCGCAGGCAAGGGCTGGATCAACTCTGCTTCAACATAGTCGTTCAACCAACCGTAAAACAACTGAACCACATCGGGGCCTTCGCCCGCAGGGATAGCGGCGGCAACCTTGGTGCGGTAGCTGTCATAGGGGAAGTGGTTCATCGTGACCGTAATGTCGGGATTTGCGGCCTCAAAGTTGGTGATCAGCGTCTCCATCGCGTCAACGCGTGCGTCAAAGAAATATTGCCAATATTCAATCTCAACGGCGCTCGCCGTGCTCGTGAACAATGCCGCAGATGACATCATCCCTGCAAATACTAGGCCTTTCAAACGTGTATTCATTTTTAGTCTCCCATTGGTGGCTGTAGCGGTCCATTTTTTGAACTCATGCATCAGGCTTAACTCAAATCAATTGATAATTCAAATGAATTGAGTTAAGTCCATTCCATGGTAGTTTTAAACTTTCAAGAAGGCAGCAATGCCGAACGGTCACGGTTCCGAAATCGTCAAGCAGTGCTGGGGCAAGTGCGCACAGCGGGCTCCATAGGGCGTGCCGAAATTGCCCGCACCCTGTCGCTCACAACCCAAACTGTCAGCAACATTATCGCAGAGCTGTTGCAAGATGGGATGCTTTTGGAAAACGGCCGCTTGAACGTCGGGCGCGGCCTACCTGCGATGCAATATACGCTAAATCCCCAGGGCGGATATGCGCTTGGAGTTGAAGTGCGCCCCGATGCGATATTTGCCGCGTTATTGGATTTGAACGGTCAAGCCGTCACTACCGAGCGGATCGCCCTTACCAAGACCGAACCAGATGTTGTCATCGCGCATGTAACCGATCTCTATGCCCGCGCGTTGGCCCAAGTACCGACGGCCACGGGACGGATGCTCGGCGCTGGTGTCGTTATGCCCGGCCCTTTCGGTGTGACGGGCATTACGGGTATGGGGACCGATCTCACGGGCTGGCAGGAAGTCGACGCGGAGGCGCTTTTTACCTATGCGTTGAAGTTGCCAGTCGTTCTGAGCAATGACGCCAACGCCGCCGCGATGGCCGAGCGCATCAATGGCGTCGCACAGGATTTTGCGTCCTTTGCCTATCTCTATTTTGGGGCTGGTTTGGGCCTCGGTCTGGTCAACGGCGGGCAACTTGTTCGCGGCGCTTATGGCAACGCTGGCGAAATCGGGCACATCCCGATCAATGGCCACGGCGGCAAACTTGAGGACGGTTTGAGCCGCCATTCCGTACAGCGCCACTTGCAACAGGCGGGCAAAGACGCCCATGATATCGACGCGCTGGATCGCCTCTTTCAACAAAACGATTCCGACCTGATGGCGTGGCTGGAAACGGCCAGCTTAACCCTTGGCCACGCGATCACCATTGTTGAAAACTTATTTGATCCGCAAACCGTTGTACTGGGCGGCGCGATGCCGGATAGCATTCTTGATTATCTGGTCGCACATGCGCCCCTGCCCGAGGTCTCGGTTTCGAACCGTCCCGATGCGCCGCACACCCGTTTGATGCGTGGTGCCTCTGGGCGGATGACAGCGACAATGGGTGCGGCGGCCCTCATTTTAAACAGAGCGCTCAGCTCGCCTCTTTCTCACGCTCACTAAAGGACGCGCACCATGCCATTATCCAATCAGGCGCGTATTGCCGCCGAACGAGATCGCCCCCGTATCGTGGCGCTGTGGCAGGCGCTCACCGCGCTAGAATCCACAGTGTCGTTTATGAACACAGGCGCGCATCCTGATGATGAAACCTCCGCGATGCTGGCCGCGATGCGGTTTCGCGACGGGGTGGATATCTCATACGCCTGCTCGACCCGTGGCGAGGGCGGCCAAAACGATATCGGCACCGAAACCGCCGCCGCTCTCGGTACTCTACGTACCGCCGAGATGGAGGCCGCTTGCGACCGTCTTGATCTACGGATGTATTGGCATTCAACCAGTCCCGAAGATCCAATCACCGATTTCGGCTTCTCCAAATCAGGCGTTGAAACGCTGGGGAAATGGGGCCGCGAGCGCACCCTTGCGCGGTTTGTTGATATTATCCGCACAGAACGCCCCGATATAATCTGCCCCACCTTCCTCGATGTCCCCGGTCAACACGGCCACCACCGCGCCATGACCGAAGCCGCGCATTTGGTCATGGACCTTGCTGCCGAACCTGAATTCGCGGGCAGCGATTTGCCCGTCTGGCAGGTCAAGAAAATGTACCTCCCCGCGTGGTCAGGCGCTGGGCAAGCCTATGACGACGACTTGCCGCCGCCACCCGCAACCCTCACAATTGCCGCAACGGGCAAAGACCCCGTCACGGGCTGGAGTTATGCACGGATCGGCCAACAAAGCCGCATGCTACACGCCACACAAGCCATGGGTCGCTGGGTGCCAAACGGCACAGAAACCGATTTCCCTTTGCACTTGGCGCATACGCACGTGGCGGGGCCAGATGCGGACCTCGCCTCTGGCTTGGCCCAAACATTGCGCGATCTGGGCGGGGCTGATTTGACTGCCGCCCAAGACGCTTGCGATGCCGCTTTGGCTGCCTTCCCAAACGCGTCTGAGGTTTTAAAACACGCGAGCCTCGCCTTACAAGCCCTTCGCAACGCTTCGGAAAATGCCTCTCCTGCACAGTTGTCCGAATTCGGCCACAAGCTAACCCGCAAAGACCAACAACTTTCCCGCGTCATCCAACTTGCGGCAGGTGTCGACGCGCGCGCGTCGCTACAGGACGAAAAACTCCACCCCGGTGCGAGCACGACTATATCCAGCGAGTTCTCCGCCGACACGGGCGAGGTGACGCTTGCCCCAAGGCTCCCACAAGGCTGGAGCTTGGATGGCGCGACCGTGACGCTGGCAAACGACGCGTCCATCAGCGATCCCTACCCCGCCATCTATTTGCCCGACCAACCTGCAGCCCCTTGTGTTGACGTGACCCTGACGACACATGGCGTCACTACGACAACAAGCCTGCCGTTTGAGGTGCCGCCCGTTGTTGTGCCGCAATGCTCGGCCGCCGTGTCACCCGAAACAGATGTGATCAATCTAGCCCATAGCCGCAGGTCTTTTGTTATTGACGTTAGCGATATTTCCCCGCCTTCAGCGCAGGCAGGATTGCGCGTGCCTGACGGTTGGCACGTGAGCGAAAGCGAAGGGCGCCTCACCGTCACGGTTCCTGAAAATGTTGCGGTTGGACTCTACGATTTAACCCTGACGCTCGACGGCTTAGAGGCCAGCAGTGTGCGCCATATCCGTCATGACCATATCGCACCACGCGTCTTGGTGCGCCCTGCAATCGCCCAAATCCGTGTTGTGAATGCGGCCCTGCCGGATGTGCGGGTCGGATATATCGGCGGCGGCAATGATCGCGTTGCTACATGGCTGGAACGCATGGGGACTGAGGTGACGGACCTGTCCAATGTGCCGCTCACCGATGCCGCCCTCGCCGCTTGCGACACTTTGGTGATCGGTATTTTCGCGATGAAGTTCCGCGCTGGGCTGGCCGAGGCCATGCCCCGCATCCACGATTGGGTCCGCGCGGGCGGCACGCTGGTCACGCTCTATCACCGCCCTTGGGACAATTGGGACCCCGAGACGACAGCGCCCTATCGCCTTGAAGTCGGCCAACCTTCGCTGCGCTGGCGGGTCACGGACGAGACCGCTGCCGTCACCGTGCTCGCGCCCGATCACCCGCTGTTGCAGCACCCCAACCGCATTGAAGACGCGGATTGGGCCGATTGGCACAAGGAGCGCGGGCTGTATTTCGCCAAGAACTGGGACGATGCCTATACTCCGCTCCTCGCCATGAATGACGCCGGCGAAGCGCCGCTAAAAGGCGCAATCCTTGTGGCCGATGTTGGTTTGGGGCGGCACGTGCATACCTCGCTCATACTGCATCACCAGATGGAAAAACTAACCTCTGGCGGGTTCCGATTGATGGCCAACCTTCTTGCCAAACGAAGCTGAACACTCCCGCAACGGGCTAGCCGCGGGCTGGTTGCTCACGGATATGGCGCTGAATATTTGGGCGTTGTCGATCGTTAAGGCCTTGGGGCTTGGCTATCCTGCGTTTCAACTGGTGTTTCTGCGCGCAGGAGTCGGACTTCTACTCATGCTGCCGTGGATTTGGCGCTATCGACGGGCATTCATCGGCCTCCAAGACCTCCACCTGCATGCGCTGCGGGTGGCGTTTTCCGCCACAGCCCTCACCGCGAGTTTCTTTGCGATCACGCGGTTGCCGCTGGCGCTGTTCACTGCAGTAAGCTTTACGCGGCCGATCCTAACAATGCTTGCCGCCGCGTGGTTGTTGCGCGAAGTCATCACCCGTGACCGCTGGATCGCCGCAGCCATTGGCTTTGTTGGCGTTCTCATCGCCGTTGATCCGTCGGGGTTTTCTGGCAACTGGGGGCTGGCCGCGCAAGTCTTGGTGGTTTTCGCCGCAACGGGTGCGGTGATCACCACCCGCAGGCTGGTCGCCGCGCCGACCGTGGTGATGATGA
This sequence comes from Falsihalocynthiibacter sp. S25ZX9, assembly GCF_041205405.1. NCBI lineage: Bacteria > Pseudomonadati > Pseudomonadota > Alphaproteobacteria > Rhodobacterales > Roseobacteraceae > Falsihalocynthiibacter > Falsihalocynthiibacter sp. S25ZX9. The sequence goes on along the minus strand of NZ_JBGFCD010000008.1, from coordinate 33,688 downwards.
CCTTCTACACGGCAGGCCTGACCGTGATCACCGCGCCCTTCGCCGTTCTGGCTTGGGAACCCGTGCCCCTGCTGCAATGGCCCTTGCTCCTCGCAATTGGTGTCTTCGCGCAATCCGCACAGTTTTGCTTTCTCCGCGCACATCGCTATGGGCAAGCGGGGTATTTATCGGTTCTTTCCTACGCCAGTTTGGTGTTCTCGACGACGGTCGGGTATCTGGTCTTTGACGAGATACCCAAACCTGCATTTTGGGCCGGTGCCGCGCTGATTATCGCCGCCACATTATGGATCACGATGCGGCGGCACCAAAAATAGTGGGTAAAACCCGTCCGCCTGCTTTCAACTTTCGCGCAAGGACGCTGTCGGCGGAATGATGCCAAACGGCCCTTAAAAGTAACGGAAACGAGAGCGATTTGTTATGCTGATCGTTTGATAGCACATGGACAATGCGCGATGGATTGAGGATAAGGCGCGTATGCAGATGGCTCGGACCTCTTTATCATTATTGTTGATGCTGATTATGTTGCCTTGGGGCGCATATGCGGGCGGCGCTATGGCCTCGAAGCCTACGCCATATAAGCATCAATTATCATCGGTAAAAATTGGCCATTCGACCGCGCAGACGCTGGTGGTTTGGCTGCCAAGCCCCGCAAAGATCTCTGTTCAGAAGAAATGCCGCACCGCGACCCTTACGGGATCCCATTGTGGGCACGATCGTGCGCTGCCGGAGGCCACGAAAACCTCGCTGAAGCTCTCACAACCGACCCAGGCAATGTACTTCACTGTTTGGCGCGCGCGAGGGCGGGATATCGCTCCGCCACGGGCCCCTCCTCGCCTGTTCTGACTGGCTCCTCGGCGCATGGCGTCACACTCCCGTTCAGAACGTAAAAGGAAGACCTCATGTTTACCCGACGCTCCTTCGTCGCTTTCGGTGGAATGGCTGGCCTCGCGGCTTGTGCCAAACCTCCAGTAGTGCCAATTCCCCCACCCGCACCTGTGATCCCGCCACTACCCGCCTTTTATGGGGCGATTACCGATGAACGCTTTCCAATTCCTGCCGTTCGGGAAGGTGTCATAAAGCCTGAACTCTGGCGGCAGGAGGTTGCCAATCCGTGGCCAAATTACGAACGCGGCACGATCATAGTTGACCCCGACAGGGCTGTTCTTCATTTCGTCGAGTCTCCCGAAACAGCGATGCGATATGGCGTCAGCGTTGGGGCTGCGGGCTTTGAGTGGAAAGGCACGGCGCGGCTTCAGTTTTGGCGCGATTGGCCACGCTGGAATGTACCGGAATCTATGATTGCACGACGGCCTGAACTGGAACCCTACTCCGTTGCCAATGGCGGCATGGATGCGGGGCCGGGAAATCCAATGGGCGCGCGTGCGCTCTATCTCTTTAAGGACGGCGTCGACACACTTTACCGCATTCACGGCGATGCATCCGCATTGGAACTTGGAAAAGCGGTCTCGTCGGGCTGTATTCGGATGCTCAATCAGGATGTGATCGACCTGAACAATCGCGCCATTCACGGCGCTTCTGTGATCGTGCTGCCATCGATGATGCCTGAGGGCCTTTCGGGCCTGTATTGACGGGCCAAATCACCCTGTAGGGAGTAAAAGTGCTCCCTACAGTCGGCGCCGTTAGAGTAAAGAGGCGGGCTTGATAGGCCCGCCCGTTCGTCTGAGAGAGCACGGTAAACGCCTTGACGCACATTCAATAGAGCGGGAAGTCCATTCAAAACCCACCAACCTTAGCACCTATCGCGACTAATAAGCCTCAAGGGATCGGCACAGATCATGCAGATTGGACAGTTTTGAAACCATCTCTGCATCCAGACCTTCGGGAAAGAAAAGGCGCATGTCTTTTGGGGAGCCAATTGACGGCAAAACCGCACCATCACATTGCTTATATGTCTTGGTCGAGGTGATCCCTTTCATTTGGTAGAGCGAAAGCGTTCGCGCTATTTTGATGTCGTTCGTCTCATCACTGCGTAGAATTTTTTTCACATCAGCTCTTGTCGACGCTGTTTCCTCGGAAAAATAAAACGCCAGCCGCGCACGCCCCGTTGGAGAAAACTCTTTTATTAATTCGACTTCTCGTAAATCAATCAATTTTTCACTGAAATCAGTGTTTCCACCGTTTGCACAGGCCAGTTGAGGCACTGTTTTTTGGTAAATCCGACAGTTCTTAACTTCCAAAAATGAGCCATTCACCAAATACATTGCCGCGCTCAAGTCTTTCTCAAGCTCTCCTTCAAGTTGCGAACGATCTATTGGCTCCTCTGGGTTTTGCCCAACAGCAAACGCTACCCCACCTATAGCTACCAAAAGAAGCACGAGTATTCGCGTGTCGGGGGGGATTAACGTTTGCAGTCTGAGACAATTTGTTATCCTTAGGTACATTTTGATGCATTCACCGTAGTATTTGCACCTCTTGATCGAAATCTGTTGATAAAACTACTTGTAATTTTGCGCGTTTAGCCCCATGTGATGCGTGCGACGTTACCACTATCGGCTATACTGCTCCTTTTGGCACAGTCTTTCGATCTTGAACTGACTTAGCTTCACTGTTGCATTTCGCGGCAGTTTTTAAAAGGAGAACGACAATGGCTACTGGAACCGTTAAATGGTTTAACTCGACTAAAGGCTTCGGATTTATTGCACCAGATGGTGGCAGCAAAGACGTATTTGTTCACATTTCTGCAGTAGAACAAGCTGGCCTTACTGGTCTTAACGACGATCAAAAAGTTACTTTCGATATTGAACCAGGCCGCGATGGCCGCGAAAGCGCGACAAACATCGTTCTGGCTTAAAGGTTATCCTTTAATCGGAAGCAAAACCTTCTAGGTTTTAAGTGGGCGCATCGGTGACGGTGCGCCCATTTGCGTTCTCTCCCGACTCGATTGTGGATAAAAGAGACACTAGAGATGAACTGAGGCAATACGCCCTAAGCGTTTGCGGTTGGCATTGCACCGAAACCCGATCATACGACGCTATGCTGTCAACTTCTCTGAAATCGGTTTTGCACTACTTTAGGTACTTCCCGTTGTGGTCGGCCCTCACGGCTCTGCGCTGGCGTGCGTTTGATTTGCGGTCCCGTGGCTTGGGGACCACGTTTGGCATCCTCATGCGTTGGTTTCCACCTGCGAGACGCCGATTTGATCGCGAAGCCAAACGCATATACCCCGAAATGAATCGGAGCGCCCGCGCCGCCTTAGGCCAGAATATGGGCCGAAACATGGGGCGCACGCTTTTTGAAATTTATCACGATGCTGAATTTCAAACCCAACACCACAAATTTCGCGTTTCAGGCCCCGGCCTTGCCGCCCTTAAAGAGGCGAACGCGGCGGGCAAAGGCGCGATCATCGTTTCCGGTCACTTTGGCCAATGGGAAGCCATTCGTGCCGTGATCAAAATGCACGGACTTGAGAGCGGAGCCGTTTATCGTCCCCAAAAGAACAGCCATTATGAACGGCGTATCCTCGCGGGTATTGAGGCTGGCGGGAAGCCGATTTTTGCCACGGGCCGTGTAGGAACAAAAGCCCTCGTGCGGCATGTGCGCGATGGCGGTATTGTTTCCATTTTGTTGGATGAAAAATACTCGGAGGGCGTGCGCCTACCGTTTCTTGGCCTTGATGCCCTCACATCCCTGTCTGCCGCCCAGCTTGCGCTTAAATATGATCTGCCGATGATCCCCGCCTATGGTATTCGCATTCGCGACGGCAACGCATTTAACGTGGAATTCGAAGCTCCAATCCCCCATACCGACAGCACCACCATGACCCGCGCCTTTAATGACAGCCTTTCCGCGCGCATCAAAGCAGACCCAGAACAGTGGTATTGGATGTTAAGACGTTGGGACGGTTCGTGAATTATTGTGCAGTAATTTTTTGCGCGGGCAGCCCCCAACCTTAGGCCTAACCAATTGCATCTGCACATTTTCTGCACACCTCCTAAGCAAAATCTGCAGATTATTGCGCGATAACCGCTCCGACATTAACGGAGTATATTATGCAAAATCACTTTACGGTTCGGGGCGTTCCCACATCCCTTGCGATGGATGGCTGGTGGCTGAATTGTTCGACAAGCGCCTTACCTGCCCAAGACGTCGAGACCAAAAATCCAGCTCATTTCAATATAGCGCGAAAACCTTTGTTCCCCATTTTTGCGGCCTTTTTATTGGTCCTCTTGGCGGACTTCCTGTTCTGGCAGCACAATTTAGGCCTGTCTTTGCTGCTCTATGCGTTCGCAATATTTGGCGTCTCGACCCTCAATTTGCCAGCAAAACAACGTATACGACCAACTGTTTTGCTTTTGCTTGGCGGGTTGCCCGTTGTGGAATATGTGCAGTTGCTGTCTTTGGTCTTCCTTTGCGCGGCGCTGCTTGTGGCCTTAGTTTGGGCGCACGGGCCTAAAACCCAAGCTACCAAATATATCGCCTCCGCTTATCGGTTGCTCATTACGATCCCGTTTTTTGGAGCGCGTGCCTTGCTTGGATCGTTCAAATCCGTTCGCGCCGATACCAAAGGCAACAACGCGCGAACCGTTAAGCGGATTGCCCGCAACTGGGCCTTTCCCATTGGCGGCTCTTTGGTTTTTCTGACGTTATTGATGGATGCAAATCCGATTTTTGCACAACTCCTCTCCCTAGACCTCGATTTTGTGCCGTCGATCAATCGCGTTCTTTTTTGGCTGGGCATGGGCCTGCTAATCTGGCCTCTGATTGAGGGCATAAGGTTCGATGACCGCGAATTTGCCTTTCTCGCGACGCCAAAAAACCTGCCCAACCTTGGCCTTAACGCGGGGTCCGTATTACGTGCGCTGGTTATGTTTAACCTGCTGATTGGCGTACAGACCCTCTTGGATTTATCTATTTTCACAGGGGGAACCGCCCTTCCCGACGGCATGACCTATGCGAGCTATGCTCACCGTGGGGCTTATCCGCTTGTGGTCACCGCCCTGCTCGCTGGGGCCTTCGCCATTGCTGCGCGGCCCTTTTTGGGGGAGCATCGTTGGTTGAAACCATTACTGATGCTTTGGCTGCTTCAAAACACCGTTCTCTGCTTTTCTGCTGGGTTACGTTTGGACCTGTATATAGAGGCATACGGGCTGACGTATCTGCGCATTCGGGCGCTCATTTGGATGGGCGTGGTCGCGATTGGCTTGTCCCTGACGGCGTGGCAAATCCTTAAGGCCTATTCAAATCGTTGGCTGGTTCTGCGCTGTGCATCACTGGCTGTTGGCGTGCTTTATATTTGCTGTTTCGTGAATTTTGCCGCGCTGATTGCCACGGTGAATATTATGAACGACAAAGCAAATGCAAACTACCTTTGTGATTTCGGACCAACGGCGGCTCGCGCCATTCAGGATGCCGTCAAGGCCACAGGTCAACCAGATTATATTTGGAACACCCGTGCGTGCGGTTTCCAGCAGCATAACATTGACGGATGGCGTGATTGGGGGGTACGCAAGTGGCGCACGCACGTGTAAATCGATAGGCGCGCGGGTTGGTAAAACAGGACATTAAACCATGAAAATTTTGCTCGTTGATGATGATCCCCGCCTGCGTGATCTCGTTGGCTTGTCGCTTGAACGGGCAGGATATCAAGTTTCAACTGCCGCCGATGGGCAACAGGCGCTCACGTGTGCCCTGCGTAGCACGCCGGATCTTATCGTTTTGGATGTCGGCCTGCCAGAAATGGACGGATTTGACGTTTGCCGCCGCATCCGCGCCCACTCGGATGTGCCGATTGTGTTCCTGACGGCCCGTGACGAAGAAATTGACCGAATTCTGGGGCTCGAATTGGGGGCGGATGACTATGTTGTAAAACCCTTTAGTCCCCGTGAATTGGTCGCTCGTATCAAAGCGATTTTAAAGCGCAGCGGTCAAGCCACCACGCAACACAGCTTGCGCCATGGTATCCTGTCCCTTGATTGTACCGCGCATATCTGCCGCGTGAATGATGTGCAAATCGCGCTCACTGCAACTGAATTTCGCATCCTTGAATGCCTGTTGCAGCAGCCTAATCAGATCCGCACGCGCGCCCAAATCATTGCCGTCGTTTGGGGCAATCATAGTCAGGTTTCCGATCGTACTCTCGACAGTCACTTGCGCAATTTGCGTCAAAAATTGGCGAGCGCCGGATGCGAAGACGCCATTGAAACCGTGCATGGCGTGGGTATGCGCTTAAGGGAAATCCTGTGACACAACACTGGCGCCCTCCCCTCATTCTTGTGCTGGCTGGCGGACTTTCCGGCACCCTTGCCCTGTCCTTTGCGGGGATTGTCGCGCTTCGCTATCTCGGTCCGGAAATTGGCTTTCGCAACGCGGCTATAGTCTTGGGCGTGGCAATCACCTGCGCCACTGCTGTCCTCGGTTGGCTGCTATTACGCCTCATCTTGCGCCCTATTTTGGCGCTCGAACGCTACGCCGCGGAAGTCAGATTTGACAGTACCTCACAGGTTGACGCTCCCGTTCGTTTTGGCACACGCGAACTCCATCACACCTCTCAAAGTGTCATCGGAATGGCCACGACTTTGCGCGACCGAGAAGCCACAATTCGCAGTTTCACCGATCACGTAACCCATGAGATCAAAACCCCCGTTGCCGCAATCAGGGCTGCGGTCGAACTGCTTGAAGACGGTGGAATGTTGAGTGCAGAAGACTTGAAAATAGTGCAGGAAATTGATGGGGCTCAGGCACAAATCCAAACCCAACTGGATGCCCTGCGTCGTGCCGTGCAAGCCCGCGAAACACGGTATTTGGGCACGTGTACACTGGTAGATATCCGAGATGCCGTCGTTGCAAATTTCCCCACGCTAGGTTTCCACTTCTCTGGGGAACATACAAAAATTCCGATATCTTCTAATGGGATGCATATAGTTCTTCAACAGCTACTTCAAAATGCCGTTGAGCAAAATGCGTCTCAGATCAACCTTGCTGCTGAAGAAACTCCGGACGAAATCCACATCACAATCCAGGACAATGGATCGGGTATTTCTGCTGGCAACGCAGACCGAATATTCAATGCATTTTTTACCACGAAACGCGAAAGCGGTGGCACAGGAATGGGCCTTTCCATTGCCCGAAATGTCATCGCCGCCCACAACGGGAAAATCACATGCAAAGCATCTGACAGCGGCGCACAGTTTCAGATTGCTTTCCCACGATTGGCCTAACCTATTGGGCGGTCCTCGGCAGCGTCCTTGATTGTAGTGATGAAGGCTCGCGCGCCGCCAAGGTCGGAGAAGGCGCGTGTTCGACAGCTCAAAACGATGATCTGCTGATCCCGAGCAATTTGGGCCAACATGTTGAACATTGTCGAAATGCGCTCGTCATCGGTGTGAACCAACGCGTCGTCCAAAATGATCGGCACATGATTGCCGTGCTTAGCAAACAACCTCGCAAAAGCGAGACGTGTGAGGATCGCAATTTGCTCGAACGCCCCGCCAGAAAGCACTTCGATTTTGTCCGTCACGCCATTGCGCGTAATCGTTTCAATCAAAAGCTTGTCTGGGTCTATTTGGAATTCTGCACCGGCATGCAATTGCCGTAGCAAGGGCAACAACTCATTGCGCACAGGCTCAAAATAGGTCTCTTGCGCGTCTGCTCTGGCGGCCTCTAGGTGCGCGATAAGCAGTTTTAGAGCTCTCGCGTGGTTGGCAAATTGTGCAGCCCGCTCCTCGGCACGTTCTAGTTTACCTTCGACCTCCGCCAGTTTTTCTTCGACGGCCCCCTCCGATTGCGTGTGAATGACCCCATCCAACCGCGCCAACTCTCGTTCAAGGAGGTTGATTTCTTTTCGGTCCTCGTCGTCCGCTTGAACCGCGCGTTCATGCTTGGCGATCGCCGCCGCTAGATCAGAGCCCGCCGTCCGTAACTCTGCAAGTGCTGTGCGGGCTTTTGTAATCTCGACGTCCTTGTCTGTCTTGGCCTGAACCAAGGCTTGCAACGTCGCATTTTCATCCGCAGTCACCGCCAGCGCGGCTTCATCTTGACGCAATCGGGCCAAAAGCACCTCAACCTCAGTCAATGCGCTGACGGCATGGGTCAAACCCTCTTGAAGAGCGGGCAATGCGTCGCGCAATTGCGTAAGGTCTTCATCAAGATTGGAAATCTCTCGCTCTTTGGCTTCCGACGGTTTTTCCCTGTCGCCGCCCTCGGCCACAAAATCAGCAAGCTCATCCGCTGGATGGCTTAACTCGGCGCAAAGCGCACCCCATTCCGCTTCAAATGCACCTACCCCATCAGGAGCCAGCGCCCTGATCTGCGTTTGGGCTGTCTGCCGATCCTGAAGGGCTGTCAATTGTGCCGCAAAGGTCTGTTGCGCAGCCACGACTGTGTCAAAACCTAATGTTTTCAGGTCGGTATCTAGGTCCGATTGGAGCGCTACGGGGTCGGCGATGCCCTGCCCCACACCCTCTGCTGGTTGCAGGGCTATCGTGCCAAACCCAGGCAAGGTTACGATCAAAGACTGGTCAATCAGGCGGGGTTCGGCGTTGGGTATATCCACGCCATTTATAGTTGCATGCGCCGTATCTGCGGCCACGATAAACCGTGCAAAATGAATTTTACGGGTCTCGATCGCGATATCGCGGCGACGCTCTAGGTCCGACAGCCTGTCGATTGCGGCCTTTGTTATCTCGTCTCCGCGTAAGATTGCGTCGGCTTTAGCCCGTTGCGCCTTCGGAGCCTTCAATTGCTCCGATACATCAGACAGGATCGCCAAACGAACCCGTTTTGCCGTCTCGCGTTCATCCTGACGCGCCTGTTGTAATGCTTCTGCAAGGTTTCGGCGCTGTTCCTCCTTTTCTTTGATCGAGCCTTGTAGCGCCCCGATGGCATCTTGGGCGATCGTTTTGGCCTCTGTCGCCTTGCCCGCGGCGGTTCCCTTTTCTGCAATCGCAATCGCAGTCGTCTTGCGCCGAACTTGTGCGTCAGTAATGGTTTTGATGTCGCGTTCAAAGTCCTGTTCGGCGCTACAAAGAAGTTGAATATCCTTCTGTGCATCCTGAATTTTGCGGTCCTGTTCCCGCGTCGCGGTCAGATGTTCGGACGCTTCTTTGATAGCGGCTGATCTTTGCTCGCGAAGCTCTGGCGCCTGAAGCTCCCGCAGGCGGGTTGTCCCACGTTTTTTCAACCCCAGATCGTGGCCAAGGGCTTCGACGGACTTCGCAAGTTTGAATTGCTCTTCGCCAAGAAGTTCCACTCGGAGTACGGCCTCTTTCCACGGACTACCAGCTTTCGGGTTGTCTTGTTTGGTGCTGATGGCATCAAGGTCCTGTTTGCAGCGCTGGACGATACTATCCATCCGACGCCCGCCCGTCACCGCGTCAATCTGGCCACGGACGCTCGACATCACATCTCGGCGCGTCTCAATGCCATCTGCGCTGGCATCAACACCAACGCTCCCCTGACGGACCCAAAGCAACCCGAAAGGCCCATTGTTTGCATTCAGGATATTCTGTTGAATCCACTGTTCAGCATCGTCAGCCTGCTTCAGGATCGTGCCGCTCGCCATGGCTGTAACCGTCGCAGACGACCCCGCCTTTTTCAGGTTAAAAACCTTCTCGATCAGGTAATCAGCCCCATCAAGTTCGATCTCGGCCGATATCCGCATCGCCCCGCCTGAATAGGGCTGCATGTCCTTCAGTTCTTTCTTTCCTGACCCATACTCATAGAAAAACAGCGCGTGAAGGGCTCCAAAAAAGGTGCTTTTGCCGCTTTCATTCTCGGCGGTGATTGTTGTTAGACCATCACCGAACGGGCCTAGAACCGCCGTTTTGTCGGCAAAGCGACGGACATTATGCAAGGTCAGTTTGCGTAGTTTCACGTCGCTGTCTCCTGCGCGAGAAAGAACAGATGCGACAGGGCCATCTGGGCCACGCGCGCGTCTTCTTCGGTGCGGCCCTCAAGTGACGTGGCCTCAAAAATGCTTTCTGCGGCCACACGCAGCGCCCCCGCTTCCGCAATCAAGTTCAGGTCGTCGACATTTTGCTCGATACCCACTTTCACCAAGTTTGCTTCGAAAAAGTGGAATTCATCCTCCAGTTTTTCACAGGCCGCACGCAGGGCCGCGAGGTCTGACAGACCCAAACGACCTGTCCCGATGAACCGCACGAGGGCGAAGTCACGACCCGTGTTTGGCAGCGCCTCTTCCAAAATTGTCACGGGATCAATGCCAGAAAAGAATTCGACTTCAATGCGGTGCCACGTGTATTTCCCCAAGGGAACTTGCTCTACACGCGGCGCCTCGCCGTGCTTGTCGATTTCAACCACCAGAGCACCTGCAGGCGCGTGCCCCTTGAAACCATCCGCCTCTGGTCCCCCCGCATACCACGTCCGCGACGTGATACGCATTTGACCATGCCAATCGCCCAACGCGAGATAATCAAGGTTTGAGGTCTCTGCGCGATCTGGTGGAATTGTTGCCAAACCGCCGTCTTCTGATCCGAAATCCGTCACACCCCCATGCGCCAAACCAATCCGGATGCGTGTGCCTGTGTTGGCAGCTCCCATCCATTCCGTCAGGTCGTACCCTGAGGCCCTCACCGAGGGAGGCGCAGGAAGAATCGCCACATCGGGCCCGATCTCAATAACTTCAGCGGACGTCGCCAAAATCACATTGGCGGGCTTGTCGCGTTCCAACCGTTCCCATAGATCAACGGCCGCCAGCGAGTCGTGATTTCCGGGCATCCAAATCCAAGTTAGATCAGGAAAGGCGGCCATCGCGTCCAGTGCACGTTTCACGAGCCTTGATGGCGGCGCCTCGGCATCAAACGTGTCGCCTGCGATCACCACGAAATCCGCGTTGCGGCTGACTGCAAGCGCGCCGGTTGCCTGCAACGCGTCAAGGCGCGCGGCTTTTAATGCAGCCCGCGTGTCTTCATCAAAATTTCCGAAAGGTTTTCCAAGGTGGAAATCAGCCACATGCACAAATCGCATTATTCTTAGCGCTCCCCAAACCTGATGGAAGCATATTGCCCTCGAAGTCACCAACTGTAAACGGATGCACCTATCTTTTTTTGAAGCCCGCTAAAGGCTCCCGCGCATTTTGCGCAGGAGCGGATTTATGCGTTCAAATACGGCGATTATTCTGCGTCTACTGCGCCGATATCGCGGCAAAGTAAACGCAGGCGCGAGGTGAATTCGCCGCGATCAACATAGCAGCCTCGCAGCTGCCTAAAGCCTGAGGACGGATCAAAAGCCTCGCGACCATGCAGCACCCGCCGATTGTCAAAGACCACCATTTCGCCGGCTTTCAGCTTTAAGGTCAGGCAATATTTTGGGTCTCGCGTTTTGGCCATATAGGCGCGATAGGCACGGTAATAGGCGGGCATGATCTCGGCAGGCATATCAAAAACCCCCGCAATATGCGCATTGTAGCGGATCTCGATCACGTCGCCCGCGCGGTCCAATGTGATCACGGGTTCATGGACAGCGATATCAGCGTCACGGTCGTGAAAACGAAAGGGAATAGGCACTTCGCAGAGCAGTCGAAAGGCCTCGGGGTCGTCTTCCCGCAAATCCTCGGCCATGGCAAACCCATCCGCAAACAGCGAGCCTCCACCTGTCGCCTCATTGGCCAGACAGTGCAGGAATTGATAGCCCGGAGGGACCTCTTGGTTTGGCAAATCCGTGTGAAGGGGCAAAGCGACCGAGGTGTACGCGAGGTTGTTGGGATCGGGTTTATTGATCACGTCAAAGGTTGTGCCAAAATTGGTTTCTCGCAGAAAACCGATCCGCTGGGCCACGTCGATTCCGGCGCTGACCCTGTCTTCAAGCTGCTCAACAATCGTGAGGCCGAAGGCGGCGAGGTTTCCCATCCAAGATTTCAGGTGTTGATCATCCACCAAAATCGGGGCGGCTGGGGCGCGCGGAATGCCTGCTGCGGTTATATCTGCTCGCCAAAGCTTGGGCGCAATCACGCCCGCGTCTGCTGCGGGTTGGCCCGGTCGATGGGCGCTCAGCAATGCCACGGGAAGGTGGCTTACGTGATCGTCCTCATAGCGTAACGCAACGGTGTCACCGTCAAGTTGCGCCGACAAAAGCACAGGGGACGCGTCAAGCGCCAGAAGGTCCAGCAACCGTTCGTGGGTTTGTGGATGCAGCCCCGAGGGGCAATTATCACGCAGCCAGATGGTTGGAAAAGAAGTCGACGTAGTGTCCAGCCAAGTCACGACAAGCGTGTCAGCACGGACCGAAAGGTCAGATACAGTCATAGGAAATCCAGTTCATTTTGGGAAATTGATCGCAGAAATAGCAATCAATCGCAGGGCGGTGGCCACCATTCCTGCGTCTTGCCGTAAGGCGTGCCAATCGCGCGCCACCCCAGCATGAAATTTTTGGAGTCCAAAATCATAAAGTGACGCTAAGTGAGTTCTGGCGTTTCAACAAGCGAGAACGGGATGCGTGTAAGTTGGGTCATTTTTCAATTGCCCGCACTTTCCATTTTACGATGCGCGATGACCTCTTCCAGCCACCCCAGTTTCATCTCAGGAATTGAGCTAAGCAGCAGGTCGGTATAGTCGTCAAACGGCGGCGAAAGCACTTCTGTTTTGCTGCCATAACGCACGACCTCCCCCTGATACATCACCGCAATACTATCCGCGACGGCACGCACCGTGGCCAGATCATGCGTGATAAAGAGATACGCGACATCCTCCGTCTTTTGCAGGTTCAAAAGCAGCTTTAGGATGCCATCCGCGACCAAGGGGTCCAGCGCTGATGTGACCTCATCACAGATGATTACCTTGGGTTTGGCCGCAAGGGAACGCGCGATGCAAACCCGCTGTTTTTGCCCACCGGAAAGCTCGGCTGGATAGCGGTCGATGAACTCTTCGCCCATCTCGATTTCATCCAACAACTCGATGATCCGTTTATGCTTTTCGGTGCCGCGCATCCCAAAGTAAAACTCAAGCGGACGCCCAATAATGGTCCCAACGGTTTGGCGCGGATTCATCGCGACATCGGCCATTTGATAGATCATCTGTACTTCGCGTAAATCATTCAAATCGCGGCTTGCCAAATCGGGGCTAAGGGTGCGCCCCGCAAACTCAATCCGCCCTTCCGAGGGTGGCAATAACCCCGTAATGACGCGCGCAAGGGTCGACTTCCCCGACCCGCTTTCGCCCACCACCGCCAATGTTTGACCGGGGTGCAATTCAATACTCACATCGCGCAAGACATCAAAGTTGGTGCCTTTATAACGCGCCGTTATCTGTTCAACTTTCAGCACAGGCTCAGACGATGGTGCCTTTTCTTCATGACGGATCGAGCGCACAGAAACCAGCGCACGGGTGTAGTCTTCGGAGGGGTGGTTGATGATCTTATCGGTGCTGCCGTATTCAACCATTTCACCCATTTTTAGCACCATGATATCATCCGCAACCTGCGCCACGACCGCCAGATCATGGGTGATATAGATCGCGGCGACGCCCGTGGCGCGGATCGCATCCTTGATCGCCTTCAAAACTTCGATCTGCGTGGTCACATCCAAGGCCGTTGTGGGTTCATCAAAAACCACCAAATCGGGTTCGGGGCAAAGGGCCAGAACCGTCATACAGCGCTGTAGCTGGCCGCCCGAAACCTGATGTGGAAACCGATTTCCGATAGTCTCGGGATCGGGCAAACCCAACTTGTCAAACAAGGTCACCGCTTTTGCAATCGCCTCTCGGCGCGTGAATTTGCCATGATGCACGGCAGCTTCGATGACTTGCTCCATGATCCTTTTGGCGGGGTTGAACGATGCGGCGGCCGACTGGCTCACATAGGTCACCTCACTCCCGCGCAACTTGCGCACGTCGCGTGGTCGCGCCTGCAGGATGTCGCGCCCATTCACCCAAACTTCACCGCCGGTGAGTTTTACACCGCCACGGCCATAGGCCAACGACGCCAAGCCAATGGTCGATTTTCCCGCGCCAGATTCGCCGATGAGGCCCAGAACTTTGCCCGCCTCTAGGTCAAAATCCAACCCGTGAACGATCTCGATGTCATGGGCTTTTTCGTTTGGAGGAAAAACCGTCGCGCCGATTTTCAGACCGCGCACTTTGACCAGTGGTGTGTTCATCCTCGGCCTCCTTTAAGGGACGCGGTGCGGTTCAAAACCCAATCCGCAACAAGGTTGACCGAAATCGCGAGGGTCGCAATGGCGAAGGCGGGCCAAAGAGCGGCCGGAATACCGTAAACGATCCCCTCCTTGTTCTCTTTCACAATGCCGCCCCAATCAGCCTCTGGAGGTTGAACCCCAAGACCAAGGAACGACAGCGTCGAAACGAACAACACCATGAAGATGAACCGCAGGCCCATTTCGGCAACCAGAGGGCTTAGAACATTGGGTAGGATTTCACGAAAAATGATCCATCGCGTGCCTTCGCCGCGCAGTTTCGCGGCCTCGACATAATCCATCACGTTGACGTCCACCGCGACCGCTCGCGACAATCGATAGACGCGCGTCGCGTCCAACAGGCCCATCACGATGATCAAAACAAAGATCGTCACCGGCATAACCGACAACACAACCAGCGCAAAAATCAACGTCGGGATCGACATCACAAGATCAACAAACCGCGACAACACTTGATCAACCCAGCCCCCCAAAACGGCAGCCGTCAGGCCGAAGACCGATCCAAGACTGAACGACAAAACCGTCGCCGCAGTTGCGATAAAGATCGTCGTGCGCCCGCCATAAATCATGCGGGTCAAAAGATCGCGCCCGATACTATCTGTGCCCAACCAATGCTTGGCCGATGCGGACTCCCAGATGTCATTGCTGACGATTTCGGACATGCCATACGGCGCGATCCACGGGGCAAAAATCGCCATCAGGAAATACAGCGATGTGAAGAAAAGGCCGATGGCCGCAGAAAGGGGGATACGGCTCATTTCGGATGCCTCAATTTTGGATTGGCAAGAATGGACACGACGTCGGCCACCAGATTTAACCCAATATACACTGCGGCAAAGATCAATCCGCAGGCTTGAACGACGGGCACGTCCCGTTTGCTCACATGGTCAACAAGATATTGCCCCATCCCGGGATAGACGAACACCACCTCAACCACGACCACGCCAACCACAAGATAGGCGAGGTTCAACATCACCACGTTCACGATGGGGGAAATGGCGTTTGGAAAGGCGTGTTTTGCGATCACATTAAAGCTGCTGAGCCCTTTGAGTTCGGCGGTTTCAATATAGGCCGATTGCATCACGTTCAGGATTGCAGCACGTGTCATCCGCATCATTTGCGCCAAAACAACGAGGGTCAGGACAATGACGGGCAAGGCAATCGCACTCAATTTCTCGCCAAAACTCATGCTGTCATTGATCATGGCAACAGAGCTGAACCAGCCCAGCTTTACGGAAACGAAGTACATTAGAATATAGGAAATAAGGAATTCAGGGATCGAAATTGAGGTCAGCGTGACGGCCGAAATCAATTTGTCGGGCCAGCGATCCCGATAGCGCACTGAAAGAAGTCCGAGAAAAATTGCCAGTGGCACCGAGATGAAGGCCGCCCAGAAGGCAAGAAACATCGTGTTGCTCAAGCGGCTACCAAGGCTTGTGGCAATATCCGCGCCGTTTGTCAGGGCGGTTCCCAGATCTCCGTGCATAACCCCGCCAAGCCAACTGAAATAGCGGGTCAAAGCGGGCTCATTCAGACCCAACTCCTCTCGCAAGTTTGCAAGGGATTGCTCGGTGGCGGATTGGCCAAGGATTGATTGCGCCACGTCGCCGGGCAGAATTTGTGTTCCTACAAAGATCAGCGCAGAGGCGGCGAACAGGAGGAGTATGCTCAGCGCTAGGCGCTGAGCAATCAGTTTAAGAATAGGATGAATCACCTGATACTATGCCTTCCAGCATTTCACAGCCGCAAATCCGTTCATCATTTCAAGGTTCGGATCGGCTTCCCATCCTGCGATATCGTCGCGTACACCCTCGACAAAATCGTTGAACATTGGACAGATCACTCCGCCCTCATCGCGCACCAGCATGGCTGCTTCGCTATACAGAGCCTTGCGTTTCACAAGGTCCAATTCTGAGCGTGCTTCTAAGACAATACCGTCAAAGGTATCGTTGAAGAACCGCGTGTCATTCCAGTCAGCGCCCGTCGTATAAGCTGTGGAATACATTTGATCCTGCACAGGACGGCCACTCCAGTAAGACGCACAGAACGGCTGTTTGTTCCAGACTTCCGACCAGTAACCGTCGTTTGGTTCACGCTTGATTTCCAACGGAATGCCCGCCGCTGCCGCAGATTGCTGGAACAATGCCGCCGCATCAACCGCACCAGGGAAGGCGCCATCGGCTGTGCGCAGAATAATCGGGCTGCCGTCGTGGCCGGATTTCTTATAGTGGAAAGCGGCCTTTTCAGGATCATAGGTGCGCTGAGCAATGGTATCGTCGAACAGGGGATATGCCGCGTTGATTGGGAAATCGTTGCCGATGCTGCCATAGCCAGAAAGGATTTTTTCGACCATTTCTTCACGGTTGATCGCATATTTCAGCGCAAGGCGCAGGTCGTTATTGTCAAACGGTGCCGTGTCACAATGCATGATGAAGACATAGTGTCCCCGTCCGGAAACGTTGCGCACGCTCAAGCCCGGCGAGCGATCAAGCAAGCCTGCAACATTTGGATCGACTTGGTTAATCATCTGGACCTGACCAGATTGCAACGCGGCGCTACGGGCCGTCGCGTCGTTGATCACGAGAGTTTCAACGGTGTCGAAATGACCGATGCTATCATCCCAATAGTTCGCAAAACGCTCGCCTACATAGCGGATACCGGGTTCATTGACGGTGATCGCATAGGGGCCCGTGAAAATACCCGCCGTTGGATCATCCATGCCGCCATTGGGCTGAATGACCAGATGATAGTCAGCCATAAGGAATGGTAAATCGGCATTGGGTGTCGTGAGGGTGACCTCAACTGAATCGCCGTCGACCCGCATGGATTCGATGCCCTGCATGATCCCAAGTGCGCCGGATTTTGACTCTTCGTTTGAGTGGCGTTCCAGCGTCGCAAGAACATCCTCTGGTGTCAAAGTCTTGCCATTGTGGAACTCAACACCCTTGCGGATTTTGAAGGACCATGTCTTTGCGTCGGCGGTGCTCTCGATGCTTTCTGCAAGGCGGAAATCGATCTCACCCGATGGGGATACATTGACCAAGTTTTCGCCCGATTGGCGCAAAATGTTGAAGATCACTTGGGAGGTTGCCGCCGCTGGGTCGAGCGAATTGGTACTTTCACCACCACCAAGACCAATGCTCAGCGTGCCACCACGAACGGGGCCAGCGGCATGGGCCGCGGAGGAAAGCATCGTGTTCGCGGCCACAGCGGTAATGCCAAGTGCGCCTGCTTTGCCAAGAAAAGCGCGGCGATTGTATTTGCCTTGTGCGGTGCGAGCCAGAAGGTATTTCAGTTCATCGTTCATGGTTGTTTTCCCAGTTTTTTTGAGTGATTGATAGAAATCGCATCTTCGTGTTTTCGTCCGAGGTCCCTTTTCTCACCGTTGTCCGGCGACGTATTTCAGCTGCGATCTGATTGACCGACATAACGACCTGCGCCTTCTGGTGGTGGCATCCCTGAGTGGGATTGCACAAATGCCGCGAGGCAATCTGCGACCGCGCGCGAAGGCAGGCTTGTTTTTCTAGCATTTAGATCCATGTGTAACAACAGAGTTTCAGATGTCGCGACCAAAGTTTCCCCCTGATCCTTATACATCCGGTGGAATAAATGCATTTTTTTGCCCGCAGCTGAGAGCACTTGCGTCTTTATTTTCAACACGCTGCCTTCCTTAACCTCCTCAAGAAAACGCAGGTGGGACTCTACGGTAAAATAACTGCCGCCAGACGCGACATACGTAGCGTCAACGCCGATCATTTCCATGAATCGATCCGTCGCCTGTGAACTTGCTTCTTGGTATTTGGCCTCATTCATATGGCCATTGTAATCGGTCCAGCTCTGCGGAACTTGGCGCGAAACAGTTACCGGAAGGTCGACAAAATCCGGTGTTGGCAACGTCGCTTCATGGGAATTAATCGTCCCGCCTGCCCCGCTCCCTGATTTTTTCAGCGCCCGCATCATGCCAACAAGATTGTCATCGCGAAGGCGTTCCAGCTCGCGGATCGACATGTGGCCAGATTGGGCGTCTGATTGACCCGCAATGAGATCGACCAACTCATCGGTAAACTCCGGCACGTCCATCAATTTGGTCCACGGCCATTTCAGCGCGGGGCCAAATTGCGCCATGAAGTGCTTCATTCCCGCCTCGCCGCCCGCCACGCGATAGGTCTCAAACAGACCCATTTGCGCCCAACGCAGGCCAAAGCCATAGCGAATGGAGTCGTCGATTTCCTCGGTGGTGGCGATGCCATCGCTGACAAGCCAAAGTCCTTCGCGCCAAACAGCTTCAAGCAAACGATCCGCGATATGTGCGTCAATTTCCTTGCGCACGATGAGGGGCTTCATGCCGATCGATATCAGGATGTCTCGCGCCCGTTCCGTGAGTGTGCTTGGCGTCAAGGCCGAGGGGACGACCTCAACCAAGGGCAGCAGATAAACGGGGTTAAACGGGTGTGCCACGATGATCTGTGCTGGGCGATGAGCGCCATCCTGCAATTCGGAGGGTTTAAACCCTGAGGTTGACGAGCCTAGGATCGCGTCATGGGGCGCATGCTCTTGTATTTGCTTATGTATCGCGTGTTTTAAATCAAGGCGTTCGGGTACGCTTTCTTGGATCCAATTGGCCCCTGAAACCGCATCAGCCATCGTCTCATGGAACGTAAGCACCCCTTCCGGCGGAAGCGCCCTGTCGTAAAGCGATGGCAAACTGCGCCGCGCATTGGCTAGAACATCCCCAATTTTTCGTGCCGCATCTGGGTCAGGATCAAAGACAGAAACATCCCATCCATTCAGCAAAAAACGGGCAACCCAGCCTCCGCCAATCACCCCACCACCAACTATCGTCGCTTTCATCCGCGCGCCCCTTTCGGTGCTCGTTTTACCAGAGCCAGTTTTTCCCGAACCTCTTGCGGACCCATAATCTTGGCCCCCATTCCCTCAATCACGCCCACGGCCTTTTCGACCAGCTGCGCATTGGTGGCGAGGACGCCGCGCTCCAAAAACAGGTTGTCCTCAAGTCCGACACGGACGTTGCCACCCGCCAAAACAGAAGCCGCCACATAAGGCATCTGATCGCGGCCCAATGAGAAGGCGGACCAATTCCAATCCGCTGGGATGTTGTTCACCATCGCCATGAAGGTGTTCATGTCATTGGGCGCGCCCCAAGGCACCCCCATGCAAAGCTGTACCAAGGCGGGTGATTTCAGAATGCCTTCCTTCACCAGTTGCGTGGCGAACCAAAGGTGCCCCGTATCAAAGGCTTCGATTTCTGGCATGACGCCCAAGTCCGTCATCATCTGCCCCATAGCACGCAACATTCCCGGAGAATTCGTCATCACATAGTCGGCCTCTGCGAAATTCATCGTCCCGCAATCAAGGGTGCAAAGCTCTGGCAAACACGCGGTGATATGGGCCATGCGCTCGGTTGCGCCGACCATATCGGTTGCCGCAGCATTTAGCGGGAACGGGCTTTCCGCCGAGCCAAAAACGATGTCCCCGCCCATGCCCGCCGTCAGGTTCAAAACGACGTCGACTTCGGCGTCACGGATGCGATCCGTCAACTCGCGGTAGAGGTTCAAGTCGCGCGAAGGGGCGCCCGTTTGCGGATCGCGCACGTGGCAATGCACGACAGCGGCCCCCGCCTTTGCCGCATCAATCGCGCTTTTGGCAATTTGTTCAGGGGAGCGCGGGACATGCGGGGACTTATCTTGGGTCGCGCCCGCCCCCGTTACAGCACAGGTAATAAAAACGTCGCGGTTCATAGTTAGAGGCATGGATGCCTTCCTCTTCGATCAGATTTCATGGCATAGAAGCCGCCCCAAAGCAGATTTTGCAGGGTGCCGATGCTTAGGAAGAATTCTAAAGGGTGCAATAGGGCAGATACTTTACATAAAATGCCATAATATGTACGAATCATGCCGGATAAGTCACCAACCTTCTGTTTCCTACTGTTTGATGGATTCTCAAACATGGTGCTCGCCAGCGCTCTTGAGCCGCTGCGCGTGGCGCATGGTCTTCCCACGGGGCCGGATTTCACATGGGAAACGGCGAGTGTTTTTGATCAACCCGTTCAAAGCTCCAGTGGCCTTCAGATCACACCGAGCCTTGCTTTGGCGGAGGTGAAAAACGTCGATTATTTGATCTTGGTCAGTGGCTATGGGGTTCGCCAACACGCGACACCAGAGGTGTTTTTAAAGCTGCATCAGCTTCGCAACATCACACGTCATATTGTTGGAATTGATACCGGCGCTTGGCTCATGGCTGAGGCAGGGTTTTTAGAGGGTCACGAGGCCACCATCCACTGGCAGGAAATGAATGCATTTGGCGAAAGGTTCCCCAATGTAACGCTCTCTGAGGACCGTTTCGTGCAATCGGGAAACCATATCACATGTGGCGGGGCCTCCACCGTCATGGATATGATTTTGAAGCTCATTCAGGACCAATATGGGGCCGCCCTCGCCTTTGACGTCTCAAATATGTTTGTGTTTGATGTGAACTGGAAGTTTGGGATCAACCAAGGGGCTGGGCTGATGAAAACCGCGGGATCACCTGCCCTGCGCGCAGCCGTCAACACTATGGCAGACAATATTGAGCACCCCGTTTCCCTCTCGGATATTGCGGCTGCTACCTCGACATCCCTGCGAAGTTTGAACCGCATTTTCTTAAATGAGCTGCAAATGCCGCCCGGAAAATACTACCAGCTTCTGCGATTAACGCGTGCGCGGGACATGGCGGTGGAAACACACCTCTCGGTAATTCAGATTTCGCTCCTGACGGGCTTTTCTTCGGCTTCAGCGCTTAGCCGCGCCTTTTCCATGCACTATAAAATGCGCATCAGTTCCGTGCGTAAACGAAAACAGGTTCTTTAGATACCAGTGCGAAGGGGCTGTTCAGGCAAGAAATACCCGCGCCGCCGCAATGATCGCGGCAAAACTGTCGCGCGCCCTCTGACTTCGGTGGCGAGCCCGTAAATACCCATGGATCAGTTGCGGCTCGTTGCGCCACGTGGCCTCTACGCCCGCGCTGCGCAATTTCTCAACATAGGCAGGCCCCTCATCGCGCAAGGGATCCACATCCGCCGTTACGACAAAGGCAGGCGGTAAATTGGCAAAATCCCGCGCCCGAAGAGGAGAGAGTTCGGGGTCGTCTTCATCCTGACAATCGCCCTTATAGAGGGTTTCATAATGCGCCAAATCGACAGTCCGAAGGAGCGGAGCCTCCGCGTTATCCACAAACGAAGGCAACGTCTTGTCGCCGCCAAGCCCCGGATAAATCAAGATCTGTGCCAGTGGCATTGGCCCCCCGACCCTGCGCAAACGCAAACACAGCGCCGCACTAAGTCGCGCCCCCGCACTATCGCCAACAACGATGGCTCCTCGCCCATCTGCGGTTAATTTCCGCCAAACCGTTTCGACATCATCCAACGCCGCCGGATAGCTATGTTCCGGACACAAACGATAATGACTGGACCAAACCTCGACCCCCGTCGCCGCCGCAAGTTCCGCGCAGACGTCATCGTGACTGTCCAACGACCCCACGACGAAACCACCGCCGTGCGTATAAAGTATTGCCCCCTTGCCGGAAGTTTTCGATCGGTATTGGCGCACAGGAATACCGCCAACTTCGATATCTAGAACCGTGACACCTTCGGGATGCGGCGCCCAAAATACCGCGCACATGGCATCATAATACATGCGGTTTTCCTCCGGTGTGGCCAGATTGGCCTCGGACGGGTATGCAGCTTCGGTCTCTGCGATGAATTTTAAAACCTCTGGGTCGGTGACTTGTGCCATCAGCGCTTATTTCTTTTCATTTAGGTGCCGCGCGAAGTCTGCTTTCGCGCTCTACAATGCGATTTACTGCGTCACACAATGCCGATCCGCGTTGGCTCTGACTATAGAATGCTAAACTTTGACGACAACAATCATCCAGTGCGGTTATCGGTCTTTATTCCAAGGTGAGGCGTGTCAATAACGAAACGCACACGCTCCTTTTTTACCCCACCTTTAATGTCTCCCATCGCGGGAGACGTTCAGTGCATAATCATCACCAAATCTTAGCGCAGTGTCGACAATTAATCTCGGTTGCGCGGCATGCTGGCACATAGTGTTCCCTCTATTGAGTTCTTGGCGACTTCTCATCTCCTAGAGGTGAATCAAACGGAGTTTACTCCGTAAAGTTACTGGGTCCGCAATTTCACACATATCGCGCATCATTGGCGCGGTCCGAGACGGGTACGACGACAAATTCACACTAGGCGCTTGGGGGCGTGATTGCTATTATGTGTGTAGTTCCAGGGAGTGTAAATCTCATGTCTGTAAACAATATCAATGTACTTGTTGGCACGACCAAGGGTGTTTTTCTATTGTCTGGCGGCACCAACCGCGAGGGCTGGAAGGTGCGCGGGCCTTACTGTGACGGCTGGCCAATTAACCACGTTGTGGGAGATGCCAAAACTGGGACGCTGTGGGCTGGCGGTGGAGGTGATTGGCACGGAGCGGGCATTTGGCGCTCAACCGATGGCGGTGAAAGCTGGCAGGTCACCCGCTTATCAAAAGGCAAGATGGACGAATGGGCCGCCAACGATCCAGACTTCGCCAAGATGATAGGCTGGACCGATGAGGCGCTGCCGTTTTCTGAGGACTTTTCCCAGATATGGTCGCTAAACTTCAGTCACGGCAAGCTCTACGCGGGTACCAAACCTGCGAACCTGTTGGAAAGTAAGGATCGCGGCGAACAATGGACCAAGGTTGAAGGCCTGACGGATCATCCTTCCGTTGAAGCGTGGATACCTGGGGCCGCGGGATTGGTGCTGCATACAATCGTGCCTGAGCCGTCGAACCCGGAGAAACTCTGGGTCGGCATATCCGCCGCAGGTGTCTTCGCCACCGAGGACGGCGGTACCACGTGGGAGCGCCGCATTCGCCTTTCAAACGCTGAAGCGTGTCAGGGGCATGACCATCCCGCCGCGCCCCAAAACGGTGAACTTGGGCATTGCGTGCACAATATGGTGCGGGCGCTGGGGCACGAAGATGTGCTTTATCAGCAGAACCATCACGGGGTCTGGCGTTCCTCAAATGGCGGGCGTAGTTGGGACGACATTAGTAACGGCCTACCGTCGCTCTTTGGCTTCCCGATCGCGGTCCATCCGCGCGATCCCAACACGGTCTGGACCCTCCCTTTGAATGGCGACAGCAAAGGACGCTTCCCGCCCGATGCTTCAGCGGCGGTATGGCGTTCGCAGGACGGTGGGCAAAGCTGGCAGGATATGCGTCAGGGATTACCGCAAGACGCGTGTTATTTCACCGTTTTGAGACAGGCCATGGCCACGGACACCCGCACCCCAGCGGGGGTCTATTTCGGGACAAACTCTGGCTCGGTCTTTGCCAGTTCCGACGAGGGCGAAACATGGCAAGAGATCGCGCGACATCTGCCGACAATACTTTCGGTGGAAATCTTAGACGGCCCATAAAGAGCTAGGTCCCCTTGCTCCTGCAATAGGATGGCTTGCGGAGCATTGCTTTTGCTATGAAAATTATCCCTTCATTTCACGGCAGGGTTCAAACTGACCTTCATCGCGATGGCACCGAGGAGGAAGCTTGCGCTGATTGTTGCCAATGCCACGCTTGGCGATGCCGTGGCAATCAGAGTTCCAAGAACGGCCACTCCGAAAGCACCGCCAGCCTGACGCGCGGTGTTAAGCACGGCGGATCCGACGCCCGCTCTTGCGGACGGCACGTTCTCAAGGGCTGCGGCCACGATGGCAGGCAGTGTCGCGCCGCCAATTCCGATCAGCAGGGAACCAAGCAGGAAAATTGTCGACGTAAAGCCTCCGAAAACCATGAGCGCCGCGCCTACCGCGCCAATGCTCAAGGTTACCATTCCTGGAAGGGGCGCCCCAAACTTTGCGACCATACGGCCAATTGCAAAGGCTACGATGGCTGTGGTGGCTGTCATGGGGGCGAACTTAAGTCCGACAGAAACTGGCGCGGCCCCATCAGCCTGAAGGATGATAGATAGCGAAAATAATGCGCCGTAGTAGGCAAAGTTGTAGAGGAACGCGGCCATGATCGCACCAGTGAAGGCGCGTGATCTAAAAAGCTGGAATGGCAGCATGGGATCGTGGTGGCGTCGCTCTGTTATCACGAAGGCCGCGACGGCCACCACACCGACGACCGCCGTCGCCAGCACGGGAAACGACATCCAGCCCAATTCCTGACCTTCCGTGGCCGCGAAAACCAGTGCGATGAGGGCCACCATGCCAAATGTCTGACCAAGCGGATCAAACGCACGTCGCTGCTGGTCGGGGTTTCCAACAGACATTGAAGCCGCAATATAAGCCAAAAGCCCAACAGGCAGGTTCAAAAGAAAGATCGCGCGCCACCCTAGAGTTCCGGCAAGAAAGCCACCCAGCAAAGGCCCGGCCACCAGCGCCACGGCCGAAATCGCGCTCCAAGTTCCAAGGGCGTACGCACGGTCTTTTGGGTTCGGAAACGCATGCACAAGGAGTGCCATAGAACTTGGAAGGATCGCAGCGGCCCCGATACCTTGAATGGCCCGTGCCGCGATCAAAACTTCAGTCGAGGGCGCAAGGCCGCACAACGTCGATGCTCCCAAGAAAAAGAGGAGCGCCGCTAGGAAGACCCTGCGTGCGCCAAACCTGTCAGAAAGCGCCCCCGAGGACAGGAGTAAACCAGCAAAGACCAGCGTGTAAGCATTGGTGATCCATTGAAGGGCTGACAACCCAGCGCCCAACTCCTCTGCAATTGTGGGCAAAGCCACATGCAAGGCCGTCGCGTCCAGCGTAATCATGAACGAACTCGCGCCAAGTGCAGCAATCGCAACGGCGGGGGGTAAACTGCGGGTGGTTTCAACTGTACGAGTGGTCATGGCTGTCTCCTTTTCCATGTTCTACTGGCACAACGATCGAACAAGTGATACTTATGGAGATAGAATGTTGGTATAAGGCCAGCTTATAGTATGAATTTATCGCAAATCCGTGTGCTCGTGGCCGTTTCGGATACAGGTAGCCTCACCGCTGCCGCCCAGAGGTTGGGCCTGTCACAATCGGGTGTCAGCCAAGCCTTGGCGGCACTTGAAACGCATCTTGGGGTCATGCTCATATCTCGGACACAACGCGGTGCTGAAGCAACGGCGATTGGCGACGAGGTTCTCGCAGAAGCGCGTGATGTGCTTGCCAGTCTTGACCGGATCAAACGCGCCACCGATTTGGCCCGTGGCGTTGAACAGGGGCGCCTGCGGCTTGCGGCGTTTCCGTCTGTTTTTCACACACTTCTGCCGCCGCTTCTGCGCCGCTTTCAGGAATTACATCCGGGCATTGAGGTCGTGACATTAGAAGCCAGTGATACCGAAATCGAAGCTTGGCTCGCCGCGGGCACGGTGGACCTCGGGGTGACCGCCGTCGAAAGCTATAGCGCCACCCAATTCCCGCTGGGGCAAGACGACTGGGTGGCCGTCCTGCCTTCCGGCCACGCGATCGCGACGGCTCCTATTCACAGCGTCTCTTTGGCGCGCCTCTCAAATGAGCCATTTATATTGGCGACGGGCGGGTGCACTATCCACGCGGGAAGCCTTGCTGAGACCCTCGGATGCGGGTTGCAAGACGTTCGGATGGAGGTGCGCGACTGGATCAGCTCCTTCGCCCTCGTGCGCGAAGGATTGGGCGTCACTGTGGTGCCAGAACCCACCCTGCCCTCCGACCGTCGCGGCATAAGGGTTCTGCCGTTAAAAGAAGATTTGCACCGGTATTTTGCGCTCAAACCTTCATGTCTGGCCCAAAATAACCCCGCGGTATCGGCTTTCTTAAATCTAGCTCGATCACAGGTTCAGATTCTGCAGACGACGGCTTCGGAAAAATTGCTCGTTTAGCTCGAAGTGGGTCGCACGCCAATTATCTAGCGGCAACTCAACACCAAAAACGTTTAATTTCAAAACGGTAGAACTCACAGTTCAGAAAAACCTATGGGCGTAGTTTCGCGCCCGTCAGCGCGCCGTAACTGCAACGAACGATGAATTCAGATTTCAATTGGTCGTCGAACTTCAAGTCCCCTTTTCCCACGTGAGCAAAAAGGGGACTTTAGCGCCAAGTTATGACTGAAGTGGTGGTTTTTTGAACAAGCGCATGTCTCTCTTAGGGCCGCTCGACAACTACATATGTCCCAGCTTCAATTTGGTACCAATTGTACCCATCATAACAATACTGAACCCCCTGAACCACTTCCACAGCACAGCTTGGAGGTTCCGACGTTAACGCGGTACCAATTGCCATTCCTGCGACAATCCCGAGCGCGATTCTCGCGGCATCGGTGTGATGATCGTAATGGTGATCGACATCGTGGTAATGATCATCTTGATAGTGGTCATCATGGTGATCGTCATGGTAATGATCCGCCCCACCACCATGCCCACCACCTCCGTGTCCGCCGCCACCATGTCCGCCGCCGCCATGCCCACCACCTCCGTGTCCGCCGCCACCATGTCCGCCGCCGCCGTGTGCCATACCGACCGAATATTGAGCGAATAGCAGCACTGTAGAAAGGGCCGTTATAGATGAAATTTTAAGTACAGTTTTGAACACAGGTTTTCTCCTAGGTTTAAATCTTCGCCAAGTTTAATTCAGACGGGTCCAACGACATCAAAAGTAATGGTTCTATGACCGAAACAGACCCTCGATACTTGTAATACCCACACTTTAGCCTATTCAAAGTCTTTGTTGAAATGTTTACGCACTGGCTTCCCCCCCGCGCAGAACGATGCCCCTTTCAAACTGGCCGACATGCGGCGACCGCTCAAATCGGCAAGGAGCCCCACCTAGAAAAATGCATGTAAGCCATCGACGGCCCGAGCGTTGCCTTGCCTCCTTCAACCCCTGAAATCACCGTGAACTAGGGGATAAAATACGCCGCGGATTAGGGCATAATCCAGACAAGAGGATTAAAAACAGTTCAGAGCGCCCATTGATTTTCATATTCAAATATATCGGCAAATGATTGGCGTAACTCCGCAATTCGAACTCGGCGCGACCGATCGCTTTTGTCGCAGTTGCTCTACTCTGCGCCACGATAGCAACGGCGAAGGCCCCTCAAGCTGACTTAGTCCTAAAAATATGCTATATTACCTTAAGTTGGTAGGTATTTGATGGCAAAGACGGCGATTGGGAGGCTTGCGATATGATCATCCGAATATTTCAAGTGGTTGCGAGATCGGGTAAAGAGGAGGAGTTTAGTAAATTCTTCCACGAGACTGCGATCCCAATGATGCGCGCAACAAAAGGCATCGTCCAAGTGTTGCCCGGCGCCCCTCGTCCGGACTCTCCAAGGGAATTTAGTTTTGTGATGGTTTGGGACAGTCTGGACGCATTAAAAGCCTTCGCCGGTGAAGACTATCAGAGCCCCCATATTGATCCTGCCGAGGCCGAATTGGTCGAAACTCGGAGGATAACGCATTACGACCTCGTTGAGGCGGGCTAAGCGATGTTGGAGTTCGACGCCAAAACAACCCGATTGCTGGAAGTCGCCTATCAAGGGGCGGATGTCACCCGAAGACGCCAAGCGTCTTTTGATGCCCTGCAACCTGCCCCTGGCGAAACCATTCTGGATATCGGCTGTGGCAATGGTCTTCTAACATTGGAGTTAGCGCGGGCTGTTGGAACCGCGGGAAAAGTGGTCGGTATTGATCCAAGCCCTGATATGCGAACGGCTGCGATTGCGCGGTGCAAAGAGTTTGAAACCGTCGATATTTTGGATGCTCAAGCCATCGGAATACCGATGAAGGATGGGAGCGCCGACAAAGCGGCCTCAATACAGGTGTTCGAATATGTGGAGGATTTGCCCGCCGCATCAAAAGAGGTCTTTCGGGTATTGCGGAAGGGGGGACGATTGGCGATTGGGGTTCTCCATCTCGATAGTCTGATCTGGCACAGTGATGAACCAGATCGCATGGCGCGGATGATTGCAGCTTGGGACCACCATTTTGTGGAGCGGCGTATCCCCGCGGTTCTGCCTTCGTTTTTACGGGAGGCCGGATTTGTCGTCGACGAGATAAAGCCCGTGACCGTCTGCGATTATGTTTTAAAAACAGACGGGCTGGCAAATTTGATGATGCACGTCATGGAAGCCTATGTCGTAGGCCAAGGCCACATTTCTGAAAATGAGGGTCGCTTATGGAGAGAGGAACAACACGCTCTTGCAAAAAAGGGTCGCTTTTTCTTTTCGATCACGCATTTCGTCATTTGCGCGC
This sequence comes from Falsihalocynthiibacter sp. S25ZX9, assembly GCF_041205405.1. Classification (NCBI taxonomy): domain Bacteria; kingdom Pseudomonadati; phylum Pseudomonadota; class Alphaproteobacteria; order Rhodobacterales; family Roseobacteraceae; genus Falsihalocynthiibacter; species Falsihalocynthiibacter sp. S25ZX9. The sequence continues at coordinate 5,307 of NZ_JBGFCD010000008.1, read as the reverse complement.
GAAAGCCTTAAGGTCAACGCGTCCGCTAAACCTCCGTTTGGACGTTTTTAGGTTTTAATTGCTGTCGCCACAGTTCGAGAGCACGATGTTTTGCCCTGCCCTTACTGCCTGCCCTCGATTAGTTTCAACAGCATAGATTTTGGTCCGCTTACACATTGCGGGGTGGTCAGCGGCTCAATCGTGCGGCCACCAACTTCTGCATCTTCCAAAGATAGCCATCATGAATACCGCGATCTTCCAAATGCTCCACCGTGCTGCGTAGGTACTCGGCCATTGATCCGCGCTCCCCGGCCGCCGTCGCAAGCGCCTCGACAATTACGTCTTCCGCGAGGTCTGGAAGATAAGCTGGGTGCGACGTATCAAGCACGACAATAAGGGCGCGAATTGGGCCGCTGTCGGTGCGGACGTCGGCCCATTTCATATGCAATTTCTCCCACTGGATCGGGTGTTCACGGCGCACTACTCGTTCGAGATTTTCTCTGAGGGTCACATTGGGCAATCGAAAGGCCACACCGCGGCAAGATCCACCACTTTCAAGGCCCAACATGATGCCGGGTCGTTCTGGAGTGCCGCGATAGATCCGCACCCATCCGAGGCAAAAAGAACGTCGATAGCCAGCGAGTGTGCCCAATCGCTCTTCCACGAAATCAAATTCTGGGCTCCAGATTAGCGAACCATAGGCAAAGATCCAGACCTCACCTGAAGGGGGTGCGCCGGCCAACAATTCCTCAACAGCGCCTGCATAATCTACGTCCGTCGGCAAATCGTCCCGTGAGGAGAGTTTTCCGCTCTCTCCTTCAAACGGAGGAACGCGGGAGACAAGCTCCTTGGTCAAATCCATCTGGCGGGGCTCCATTGCTTGTTACTCCATTTTATTGTCACAACTTCGCGTATTAGAAATCGGGGGAAAGACGGCCATAAATACCGTCGCGCCCTCTTTGCTGCCGCAGCTAAAACAGTCTGATGACAAAAGTTTAGTCAGAGTCTCTCGCCGAAAGCTATTTTGCAAATAGAGTGAAGCGATGCCGCGTAATCTCTCTTATTGTATGCCTTAAACAGAATCTGGCAACATTTTTTCTGCTCCAAATACATTGACGCATTGGTCTGGATTAGGCAGAGGCGCATTCGCGCTGGGCCAGATTTCCTGAGGTAATTCCTCCTTGGTGAGGGCACTCCTGAATATCTGCCAACTCATGCAACAGGTGCCTGCAGCCTTTTCACCCACATCACCCTCACGCCGGACAGGGTTTCCTTAGCCATTGAACGGGCTGTAAGATTTTTGGCTATGGAAACGCTTGTAGGGGGCCAAAACGTAGAAACCCACGCGAAGATGGCTTGCCATTTATCAATGGTCGGGAGTGACGGGTTTAGACTATGTTTGCCATTTTCAAGAATAAAAACTTCAATTTAGATAGGATGGTCGGGTCACAAAAATGGTACATGATTAAGCGATCCTGACGACGGCAAGTACGAAGAATTGCAAGGCACGGCCGCCACAGTTCATTCAGGGGAAACACTCTATGTGTTTCTGCTCCGACGTGTACAAGTCAAAGGTGATGTATCGTCGTCGGGCAAGGGCAGACGTAACTCAAATCCCTGCCGATCTAGCTCGCAGCCAGTATTCCTGCCTTCCCTTGTACAGTATGTTCCGTCTTATTCTTAGGAATTCCGCGTTTAGGTGGGGGACGTTTTGGGGTATTTTAAGAATGCCACAAAAGAACTTAAGGCGACCCGAGAAAGCATTGTCGCCAAGGTTCGTCGAAACCGTGAACAAACCGGGCAAATATTTCGATGGGCAAGGCTTGTTTCTCTGCGTGGCAAAAAACGGTGCGCGGCAATGGGTGCAGCGCATCACCATTCGTCGTAAAAGATGTGAAATTGGGTTGGGCAGCCTGCCCGCAGTGTCATTAGCGACTGTACGCAAGCTTGCATTTAAAAACCGCGGCAAAGCCATGCCCAGGGGAAACCCTTTGGCCGACAAGCGCAAAACCCGCAAGGTTTTTACCTTTGCAGAAGCAGGTTTTGGAGGCCACCGTACAGGATGTGTTGCGCGTTCTGGAACCGATTTGGCTTGAAAAGACGGAAACCATTACACGTCTGCGCGGGCGGATCGAGAACGTCCTATCGTGGGCGACTGTGGCCGGACACCGGTCTGGAAACAACCCCGCGCGCTGGAAGGGCAACCTGTCAAAAATCCGTCCCAAGCCCACAAAGGTCGCCAACTCCAATCACCAACCGGCGCTGGCCTTAGGTGATGTACCCCGCTGGTGGGTGAGCCTTGGACAGCGCGACGGGATGGCTGCACGCGCGTTACGGTTTCTTACGCTCACCGCTGCACGTTCAGGTGAGGTGCGTGGAATGACGTGGGATGAACTCGATATCGGCGAAGACGCTATTTCTAGCATGCCCACTGTTTGGAGCATTCCGGCCGCTCGCATGAAAAACGGCAAGCTGCATCGTGTGCCGCTGACAGAAGAAGCCGTAACCCTTCTTGATGCTTTGCCACGGTTCAATGACACACCTTGTTTTAAGCGCCCCAAGGCGGCATGCTATCGGATATGTCGATTTCGGCCGTCATGCGGCGAATGCAGGACGGCTGGTCGGTTTGAATGTCGCGAACGGCCCCAAGCGGCCGTTGGGCAGATTTGCGACAAATGGCGGCTAGTTGGCTGTTGCTGTGGAAACAATGGGCGAGATTGGCAACGTCCACGGACCTTTTGTTTCTTATATGGATTTGACTTAATCGGTCATCGCCGCTCGGATGTTGGTCAGCGCGTCGAGTTGCCGTGAAGGTATAAATATTGCCCGCCGTTTCATCGTGCTAGGCAATGTATGCCACAGTGCCGCCTATTTGCGTAACATCCAATTCAAAGTTCATACCCAGATCAGAGCTTTCCTCGATTTCTGCGAAACCCTTTGCAATTTTTTACTGCCAAGCCTGACTGTTCGTTTACTAACAATACTTTTCGAGACTCCGTTCGAAGCTGTTGGAGAGCGCTCATCAAAATTTAAAATATAAAAATGATCCATTTTTGGATGCGATGCGTAACCCATACATTAAAACAAATGGGAGATAGATTATGAAACGAAGAAATGCGCTGAAATCGATTGCCGCAGTTGGCCTGATTGCGCTGACAGCAGGCTGCTCGACCGGAAATATGAAGGGCGATGACATTGTTGATGTTGCATCATCTAACAGTGATTTTACGACTCTTGTAGCAGCGGTTTCGGAAGCTGGACTCGTCGAAACACTTAAGGGGGACGGACCATTTACTGTTTTTGCTCCGACCAACGAAGCATTCGCAGCGTTGCCAGCTGGTACAGTTGAAAGCCTTCTAAAACCAGAGAATAGGGATCAACTTGTCTCCATTTTGACATACCACGTTGTGTCTGGGTATTACTCAGCAAGCGCTCTTTCGGGGAGCAATGGACCTTTGACGACGGTCCAGGGTGGCACAATTAGTGTTAACGGGTTGGACGGAGTTAAAATCAACGACTCGACTGTAATTATTGCGGATGTTCCTGCGTCCAATGGAGTGATCCACGCGATAGACAAAGTGCTCTTACCCTAAAAGGCAACTACAATTTGAAGTGGAAGCCCCGATGGTTTTCGGGGCTTTTTTTTTGCATTCGTTTTTCAATTTCATAGAGCGTCGATTTACAGGAATTAATCCTTTGAACAACGAGAATTTTGCGTTTGGATTTGTTTCAAAATATGAGAGAACAATTATTACTGGTCCTGCGGTTCTGGAAAATCCGTCTTTATCAAAGGTGCCCTTCGAAAAGTAGCGGGGACCAACCTGTACTGCGCTTATTTTCGAATGCTGCATTCGCAGACACAGGGCGACGTGGTCTGCTCTTAGGCCCCCAGCCTTTTTATCTAACTGAAACTCCTCGCTCATTAAGGCAAGCGCTCGCTACCAAGAAAAAGTGATACTCGGGTTTTGGGCCCGTATGACAAGACAAGATAGGAAAAAATCGCCATCGGAAGACTTTATTATTCGATACGAAGGTCTTGCAGACGTGCGCGCACCATTGTCTTTGTATCGTCGCTGTCGGACGACACGGCGAGGCCGACCAGAACGGTTTTTGGCTCACCGAAAGCCCTTTTATAGTCTGCAGCCAGATTTACGCTTTCGCCAAATTCACCAGTCCCCGCGGATCGAAGTATGATCGTTTTCCCGCGCATTCCCAAGTAGGGTGACGGAACAATGTCGCCCCGTGCGTAATTGCCCCCCCAAACATACATCAAGATACGAGCGTCATTCACCTTTAGCAGTTTTCGAATATTGGAATTTCGGTTTTTTTCAGCAACCTCAGGCGGCACAAACACAAAGTAGAGCGCAAGATTGCGATCGTCACCGCCCTTTTTCGAGAGCGTCGTGGGAGGAACACTGTTATCGACGGACCAATTCCATTTCGCAGTGACTGCGCTACTGTCCGAGGCGGGCAGTCGAGTCCATAGCAGCGATACTGAGCCGTCCGATATCACCCTTACGCCTTGGCGCGACTGAGTCCACTTGTTGCTGGAGAAAAGAGAAAACTTCTGTTCAATCCAGTTTCCAAAAAACATGGCGTGTGTTTCAGTAGCGGTCAAACCAAACGCCAAAACAAAAATGAGTATTGCCTTCATTTACCCCGCCCTATTTGTGATCCAAGGATTTACTCGTGCTCACCATCAGAGCGGCGACCTGAACCCTTTGTGAATAAATTCGGTTTCGTCGCTGCAGCGGTATAAGTCGCGACCGTAATCGCTGCGGCCCCTATCAATACTGTATGTCCAATAATGCTCGCAGCAAATACCGTGTAGCTTCCGATTGCGACGGCAAAAGCAGCGGCCCACATTAGCCCCAACGCTTGCAGAACATAATGCCGTGTCGAGACATCTGAAATGTGACGAAGCGGACTTACTTCAGAATTAAATATGAAGTTCCATCCATTGACCAGTAACTGTCTCATTTTACTTACCTTCCAATCTAGGCATTCCTGAATTTGAACACCGTTAATTAAAACTTTCTGACTAAAATTTGAACTCATCTATATTACGGGCAAATAGCGTTTTCGGATCACTTTTAAAATCATCAAGGAATGTGGCTTCTCCAAGAGCCTGTGGGGGTACGGAGTTGCATGCGCTTCTTTTAGCAAAGCCGACGTTCACGAAAATTGCAGCGAAAGGCCGCATTCCGCGGTGGCCTCAACTGGTCGACGCAACACTTTAATCTTTAGGAAGAGATGGAGTGTTTGCCATGAAATATCGTCGTAGGATTTATTATTCAACTGAACAGCGTGCTGAGATTTGGGATCGGT